>NZ_LJOQ01000074.1:33610-41977 GCF_001672255.1 Anabaena sp. AL09 | reverse complement strand
TTATAAAATCCAGTTACAGTAATAGTCAAGAATTAACAGCGGATAATTTAACTGATAACTTATCTATTATCCCAAAATCTGTATATTTTATAGACAATCAAACAACTACATCCTGATAGCGTAGCGTGGCGTTAGCCATAAATCCTCTAATCCTGGATATCCTGATTCAGACAAAATAATGTATAATACATTTATGCTTTAATGATAGATACATAAAAATTATCTCAATTGATTATGACTAATATCACAATCTCTAACCTTGATGATGATCTGCAAAATCAGTTACAAAAACGAGCAGAAAAACATGGACATTCCCTAGAACAAGAAATTACAGAAATTCTCCGTCTTGTTCTCACAGAAAATCCTAAAAATCCTATCAATTTAGCAACTCTAATTGAAAACCGTTTTGCCAATTTTGAAGATTTGGAATTACCAGAAATAGAGAGAGAAGCGATTCGCACAGTGTCAATATTTGCAGATTAGAAAATGATTATTCTTGATACAAACGTCATTTCCGAACTAATGAAAACTCAAAAATCAGCAATAGTTCGTGAATGGGTAGCAGCACAACCTTTAATGAGTTTGTTTACTACAACAATTACTCAAGCAGAAATTCTCTATGGTATTGCTTTACTTCCAGAAGGAAAACGACGAGAAGAACTCAGTCAAACAGCACAACTAATGTTTTCTGAAGATTTCGCTGGACGAGTTCTAGCTTTTGATCAAAATGCTGCTGTAGCATTTGCTTATATTGCATCTCAACGACGAAAAAATGGTACTCCAATTTCTCAACCTGATGCTCAAATTGCTGCTATTTGTTACACTCATAAAGCAACTATAGCAACGCGCAATGTTACTGATTTTGAAGGATGTGGTATTTCTATTATTAATCCTTGGAAACCTGAATCAATATATTAGTAAGTCGTAGCTTAGATTAAGGAAAGCAACCCAACATAATAAAAATATCTGATTCAGACAATAAACATCTTAATCAAAAATAGAAATTACTTTAATACCAATTACTTTGTGCATAGGCTTTGTTTTTTTCTCAGTAGTAGTTATAATCATTCTTGTTTACCTTGGATTCCACCCCTACGATCAGCTAATTCTTTTTCTATTTCATCTGCATTTAATAAAGGTTTACCAGATGCAACAATTTTAGAGCGAATTTCTCGCAAACGTTCCCCCAAAGGCGGTTTTTTTGCAGTGGTTTTCAATTGCATAAATTCTACAAATTTTAAGACTTCCTGTTGTTTATCCTGGGGTAATGATCGCCACTTTGTTAATAATTCTTGTTCTGAAATCATTGATCTTTACCTAATTCTGTTAATTATCTTAAACCTTATTTTTAATAATAGCAAATCTCACATCCAATTAAACCATGATTTTATACATTTTGAGACAGGTATATTTTGGTGAAAGTTTCTGATTGATACTTCCGTTTGGATAAATGTTTTACGCGATAAAACAGGAGTTGCACGTCAAAATCTCCAGACACTTATAAAAGATGAAAATGTCTTTCTGACTCGATTTACCCAAATGGAATTATTACAAGGTTGTCGAGATGAAAGGGAGTGGATATTATTGCAAACCTACCTGCAAGAACAAGACTATCTTGAAGCAACTGATAATACTTGGGTTTTCGCTGCACGAATTTATTATGATTTACAAAGACAAGGGTTAACTGTTAGAATTAGTATAGATTGTTGTATTGCCCAAATAGCAATAGAAAACCAGCTAACCCTAATTCATAATGATCGTGATTTTGAAACGTTTATGAAATTTCGATTTTGAAATTTTACAACTCTATAATATTTTGTTTCTCGATTTATATATATGAGCGCACACTTTTCCACTCATATCATAAGCATACCTAAAACTCGAAACTCTGTCAAGCCCCCTAGCTGAAATCACCAAAACTCGTTAAAATATTGATAAAATTCTCAATAATAATGAGAATAGACTCCCATTAGTTGAGAAAGTCCTTTTTTCAAAAATCCCATACAAATAACTTATAGTTTAATCACAAGACTCCCAACTTCTTTGATTAATCTGGTGATTTATCAATAGTATTGCAAAAGTCAGATCCCCGACTTCTCTAAGAAGTCGGGGATCTTGTTGTTATTTATGTATAATCAAGATGCCCCTAGGGGGGATTTTCAGTTATGATACTCTAGATAAGTAAAGTTTAGTAACAAATATTAAAAACTTTGATTAATCATACATTTCCTTGCTATCCAGCTACTAACCCGACGTTAGATATTGATGACAGCCTTAAAAATCCTTCTTTACCAAACTTTATCTCTTCCCGACAAAGTTGGTTAATATTTTTAGCATCAGGATTTTTAGTATCAGTACCAGTGTTCATGGAAGCACCATTAGTGCGCTCATTTCCTACTCTTAGCGTATTAATGACAGGCTTTTGGGTGTGGATCAGTATTAGATTAATGTCACGTCCCCAAACCTATCTGTGGGGAGATTTACTTTTTGGATTTAGCTGGACTTGGTTAACAGGCGCAATTTATTGGGGTTGGTTAAGATATGAACCAATCTGGCATATACCTATAGAAGCACTAGGATTACCCTTTGCTGTGTGGTGTTTAGCGAAAAATTGGGGTAAAGTCGGCAATTGGTTTTACCTCGGTTCTTTACTAGGAACGGTTTTAACCGATATTTATTTTTATTTAGTGGATTTGATGCCTTATTGGCGACAAATTATGAGAACAGATCCATCTGGTGCTTCACAAATCTTACAGAATGCCCTAACACAAGTCCAAACACCCTGGGGACAAGCCTGGGCAATCATTCTTGCTCTCATTCTGATGACTGTAGGAACAGCTTCTTTACTGAATAAGCAATGTCATTGGTATGCCTTTGGCGGCGCAGTTTTGAGTACAATCCTAGTAGACAGTCTCTTCTTATTAGCAGCAGTTCTGGCGTGAAATTCCCATGAATTTAGGTAAACACCGAAAAATGGGCGCAAAGGTGATATCAGGTCAGATTTTTGGCAAAAGTCAAATCAAACCAAATAGTCGTAAATATTATGGATATTGATCCGCTGTATATTAGTTTTTGATGACTGTTGTGCAAACTCTCAAGCTGAAACCATGAAGCTAAACCATGAAGAAACCAGGATCAAGTTAGAAAATAAACTGCTCTAACACCCTTAAACTTCCGGCTTATGCCCTAAAGTTCATAGCTTTTGGCTGCAAAATTTTATTATTCCTTGAAAAAAAGAGGTAAAAATCGTGAAAGCATTGGTGCGTTTATTCAGTGTATTTACATTGTTGCTAGGTTGTTGGGGAATGTTGGGAACTACCCAAACAGCCCAAGGTACTGGCTTCAACAGCTTTGTGGGAAATCAAGTCCCCGTTTTAGCAATTGCCCGCCAAAACAAAGCAGATCAGAAGTTGGCAACAGAGTTTGGCAAGAAAATTGATTTGAACAATACCAATATGCGGGCTTTCCAAGATTTTCCTGGACTTTATCCCACCTTGGCTAAGAAGATTGTCGCTAATGCTCCCTACGAAAAAGTAGAAGATGTATTAAATCTGCCAGGATTGACCGATAGCCAAAAAGAACGTTTGCAAGCTAACTTAGCAAACTTTACAGTTACAGAATTAGAGCCTAACTTCAATGAAGGGGACGACCGTATTAATAACGGTATCTACAGATAACTAAGGATTGGGAATTGGGAATTGAAAACATATTCCCAATTACCCATACCCTAAGTTGAGATCTTAAATTTTGGGCTGTAAATCCCAAAAATCATCCAAATCACAAAAATCATAGTTATCCCTTGCCTGATATAAATATTCCTAACCAATTTGATGTTTTAGTAGTCGGTGCCGGTGCAGCAGGACTATATACAGCCCTATGTCTACCCACATCCTTACGAGTCGGCTTAATTACTAAAGAAACAGTTTCCCTATCCGCCAGTGATTGGGCGCAAGGTGGCATAGCCGCAGCCGTAGCCCCAGAAGATTCGCCACAACTGCATATTGAAGACACATTAAAAGCAGGTGCTGGTTTATGCGACATCGCCGCTGTCAAATTCCTCGCCGAACAAGCCCCCAGTTGTATTCAATCCCTGGTTAACTTAGGCGTAGCGTTTGATCGTCATGACAGTAACTTGGCTTTAACCCTCGAAGCAGCCCATTCTCGTCCTCGTGTGCTTCATGCCGCCGATACCACCGGCAGGGAAGTTACCACCACCCTTACAGATCAAGTCCTGCGTCGTCAAAATATTCAAGTAATTCAGCAAGCTTTGGCTTTGAGTTTATGGATAGAACCGCAAACCGGTCAATGTTTGGGAACTAGCCTATTTTATCAAGGTAAAATTACCTGGATTAGAGCCAGGGCTGTGATTTTAGCTACTGGGGGCGGTGGTCAAGTATTTGCCCAAACCACTAACCCAGAGGTAAGTACAGGTGATGGTGTAGCCATCGCTTGGCGGACAGGTGCAATTCTGCGGGATTTAGAATTTGTCCAGTTTCATCCCACAGCCCTAAGTAAACCAGGACGTTTCCTGATTAGTGAAGCTGTGCGTGGAGAAGGGGCGCATCTTGTGGATGATACTGGGCGACGTTTTGCCTTTGATTACCACCCAGCAGGGGAACTAGCACCGCGAGATGTGGTTAGTCGAGCTATTTTCAGTCATTTACAAAAAACGGCTGCTGACCCGGCTACAGCGAATGTCTGGTTAGATATGCGCCCCATTCCCGCTGACAAAATTCGCCACCGTTTCCCGAATATCATCGCTGTTTGTCGTCATTGGGGGATTGATGTCTTTACTCAACCCATTCCTGTGTCACCTGCTGCCCATTATTGGATGGGTGGTATTCTCACAGATGTCATGAATGCCACGAATATTCCCGGTTTATATGCCATTGGAGAAACTGCCAGTACGGGGGTACATGGTGCTAATCGTTTAGCCAGTAATTCGTTGTTGGAATGTATTGTCTTTGGGGCGCAAATGGCTAATGTTGACTATGGAAAATTGCAACTGGGAAAACAGGAATCTGCTAACATTATTGAAACTGAGAATTTGGAAGTTAACCCATCTCTAATTGAGTGGGAAAATCAACAAAGACAATTAGCAGAAATTCGCCAAAATTTACCCCGTGTAGTTTGGCAAAGTGCAGGTATTTGTCGAGAAAAATCCAGTTTAGAAAATGCTATTTCTCAAGTTGCATCTTGGCAAGAAGACTTTGCGGCTTTATCTTTAAGTCAATTATTATTGAGTTTAAAACCAACACAATCAGTTAATTTTCAACAACCACAAATTGAAAAGGAATTACGGCTTTGGGCAGAAACTCGTAATTTATTAGATGTGGCGGAATTAATTCTGAAAAGTGCTGTTTTTAGAACGGAAAGCCGGGGTGGACATTACCGTTTAGATTATCCCCAAACTGATCCAAATTGGCAATTTCATACTCTTGTTCAAAACCAACAATGGTGGATAAGTAATAGGTGATATCATTTATTATTACTTGTCGCTTAGTACATTTGAGTGGATCTCATTCAAGTGCATACTAGTATAGTATATCTCTATCAGGAATATGAAAAAATCCTGATTTTGTCATGAAATCATATTTTTACTGGTTATGTCATCAAATATTAATTTATTTTTCTTGTTAGCATCATTCATTAAATATTAATTTATTCGTAATTAAAATATCTTTTTGCATTACCAACTCATAGTAATAATTAACAAAGCGGAATAACTGATAATTTCAAATTATTGAATTTGCAAATATTGACAAAATTACTTTGTCAGAGAAAATATAACTATTTTTGGGGCTTAAATACTTATGTCACTTGATGTTTCTGCGGACTTTTCATCTCAAAAAAAAATCAATTATACTGCCATTTCCCAAACCAATGCCTTTCAAGATCCCACTGATAATAAGATAATTTGGGGTAGTCATAGTTCTTCTTCCCAAGATAATTTAGCAGCAACCGCATCTGTTGCTACTAATAGTAGTTATAACTCAACAAATGGCTATGGCTTGGTGAATGCTGGATTAGCAGTCAGTAAAGCCGCAGGTGTTAGTCCCTATGCAGACGTTCCTAATGTGGGTGGGAATAATTGGGGAGCGGATCTGATCAAAGCTCCCACAGCCTGGAATAATGGATATACAGGACAAGGAACTATTGTTGCCGTACTAGATACAGGCGTAGACTACAACCATCAAGACTTAAAAAATAATATTTGGAGTAATAACAAAGAAATAGCTGGTAATGGGATAGATGATGATAGTAACGGCTATATTGACGATGCTCAAGGCTGGAATTTTGATAGTAGCAATAACAATGTCCTAGACAACAATGGTCATGGGACTCATGTTTCTGGAACTATAGCCGGAGAAAATAACGGCATTGGAGTCACCGGCATTGCCTATAACTCCAAAATTATGCCAGTCAAAGTCCTAGATGCCAACGGCTCAGGTTCTTACTCAAATATCGCCAAAGGCATTTATTACGCAGTTGATAATGGCGCAAATGTCATTAATCTCAGTCTAGGAGGTAATTCCTCTAACAATACTCTCAAGTCAGCCATTGAATATGCCAGCAGCAAAAACGTCATCGTTGTTATGGCAGCCGGTAATAATGGTGACTCAATGCCATCCTATCCCGCCCGCTACGCCTATAATTCAGGAATTGCTGTAGGTGCAGTGGATCAAAATAATAAGCTTGCGGACTTTTCCAACCGTTCTGGTTCTCAAGAAATCACCTATGTCACTGCCCCAGGAGTTAATATTTACTCCACAATACCCAATAATCAATATGCCAACTACAATGGCACTTCTATGGCAGCCCCTCACATTGCTGGTGTTGTCGCTCTCATGCTCAGTGCTAACCCTAAGCTAACTGAAAGCCAAGTCCGCCAAATTATTACCAGCACATCTGCAAATAGCACTAATCCTTCAGAGCCAACAAAACCTTCAGAACCGGGGTTGAAAATGCCGTCTTTATTCCCCCCTCTAGACGGCAAGTCCTAGAGAATCTATGGCTTGAAGCCACTGAGAGTGTTAATCAAATCCTATTGCTTTCGCAACGGCTTTAATGTCCGCCGGAATACCCTGTTTAAATTGGGCGTGACTGTGTTTAATGGCTGTATCTGGGTCTTTTAAACCATTACCAGTGAGGACACAGACTACCGTTGCCCCGGTGGGAACTTCGTCTTTTACCTGTAACAAACCGGCGACAGAAGCCGCGCTGGCAGGTTCACAGAAAATCCCTTCCGATGATGCTAATAGTCGGTAAGCGTCGAGAATTTCCTCGTCAGTGACAGAACGAAAACTGCCTTGGCTGGCTGTTTGAGCGGCTATGGCTTTATCCCAACTGGCGGGATTACCAATTCTAATGGCTGTGGCTATGGTTTCCGGATGTGCCACTGGTTGACCATTTACTAAGGGTGCAGCCCCAGCGGCTTGGAAACCCATCATTTTCGGCAAGCGATCGCATTTACCATCTTGATGGTATTGACAAAAACCCATCCAATATGCTGTAATATTGCCCGCATTTCCCACGGGAATACATAACCAATCGGGGGCATCACCCAAGGCATCAACAACTTCAAAAGCTCCAGTTTTTTGCCCTTCTAACCGGTAGGGGTTGACAGAATTTACCAAAGTGATGGGATATTGATCTGCCATTTCCCGGACAATTTCCAGGGCGCGGTCAAAATTTCCTTGAATAGCCAGGACTTCAGCCCCATAAAGTAACGCTTGGGCTAATTTACCTAAAGCCACATAGCCATCAGGAATCAACACAAAGGGTTTCATTCCCCCCCGTCTAGCATAGGCAGCGGCAGCGGCGGAGGTATTACCAGTGCTGGCACAAATCACAGCCTTAGCACCTGCTTCTGCTGCTTTAGAAATTGCCATGGTCATCCCCCGGTCTTTGAAGCTACCAGTGGGGTTAAGTCCATCATATTTGACATACACCTTCACCTGTCTGCCAATACGTTCAGCGATCGCTGGCACGGGAATCAAAGGTGTGTTACCCTCCAACAAAGTCACCACCGGGGTTTTTTCGCTGACAGGCAAGTATTGACGATAGGCTTCTATCAGCCCTGGCCAGGGTTGGCAATGAGATTTAGCAGCAGACAGGCTCAAAGTCACAGGATTCAAAACTTCTTAATTAAGGATTTAGGATTGGGAATGCTCTTGATATAAGTATCCCACTTTTCAAGTCTATATGTTAGTTGCGGAACACCGTCACAATGATCGGAGTCTTTTATCACTACATTTGTAACCGATTAGAGTATATGTTGACACTCTCAGGGAAGACAGCCACTGAGATTCTACTGACAGAATTAGATTAAAGGTTTAGCCTAATCTAATCTCGCTGCGACCGTCA
>NZ_LJOQ01000074.1:0-33521 GCF_001672255.1 Anabaena sp. AL09 | reverse complement strand
ATACCACAGGGATTAAAATCCCTCGTGTCGCTTCCCTCTGTTGGGAGCCAAGCCACGCTCGTTTCCCACTTACCGCGAGGTCTTATGAAAACTATATAATATCTTAACAAAGATTAAGATAAGTATATTATACTATTTTTAAATGGTGTGAGTTAAGTTTGTAATGCCAACCACTATGTCTACTATGTCATCCAGTGTTTCCGAATGCGAATCCCACGCTAACTTAGTCAAGAAGTTAACGAAGGCTTACTATCGAGACGATCAGCAAGTGAAGTTCATAGACTTACAAGCAGAGGTAGATTCCCTTTTAGCGCAATTGCAAAGTCTCAAAAGCGAACAAGTGGAAGCTCCCAGCGACGAAGAATAAATTACCTGTAATGGTGACTATTCAAATTGCTGATTAGTTTGTGACCAACGTTGCAAACTATAGCCCTGTTTCTTTTCTACCAGTAACGCTAGAGATTGGTCATCAGTAAGTTGAGCGATCGCTATTAGCGTTTGCTGGCTTGCATGGGCAAAATCACTATGAATTACCCTGCTATCCGCCGACAAAATCAGAGTCCGGGGACGTTTCTGATCTTCCACTGGTTTTGAGTTATTACCATCGGACTGATTTAAAGATGCTATAGCGGGATCAGAAATAGTTATGACAATTTCCTGCTGTGCATCATTAGTTAAATCAGCCAATTGAACTGGCCAATCGCCCATTTTTTCCCGCATTTCCTGAAAATCAGGAATATTACCAGCATTTATATCACCCGACTGTTGTAGTTTTCTCCAGATAGTCGGCAAGATTAATTCTACTAATTGGGGTTTTTGTTGATATAACTCCTTTACAGATACCGGATACGATTCTATCCATTTCAACGCATCCACAGTCATGGCTAAAGGTTGAGGTTGAAGAGATGTGACCTTATTTTGAGAAAGCGCAGAACCCGACATTAACAACCGTAAACCCTGATCTTGCACTTGTACAGCTTTAATCGTAGTCGTAGTAACTTCTTGTTCTCCATTGGGTTTCCAGACAATAATTTGCATACTAGGGTCATAACTAATACCCAGAATTTTTCGCCAAAATTTTCGAGGTTGATGTTTCAGTTGGTCAAAATTAGCAAATGGATAACGTAACCAGCTTGTACCATCATGAAATGCACTAACTTCCACCTGATACCAAACTTGATTATTAGTAATTTTCAAATCAGTTTGCAGAGATATTGGCAACCAATCCTGCTCATTAATACGACTAATTTGGTTGACAGTGCCAATAATTCGACTTTTATGGGCATTGATCTTATCATCATCAAGTTTAGTTAAAATATCTTGAATATAATTGAGTGTTTCCTGGTTAATATTCGGTTGTGCTTGCAACCAAGCATTAGCTCTTTCTTCCCCCCGTTGGA
The DNA here is from genome assembly GCF_001672255.1 of Anabaena sp. AL09. NCBI lineage: Bacteria > Bacillati > Cyanobacteriota > Cyanophyceae > Nostocales > Nostocaceae > Anabaena > Anabaena sp. AL09. Next base: position 32,121 of record NZ_LJOQ01000074.1, on the reverse strand, counting down.
CTTTAAAAATTAGTGCGACCCAAGCTAAAACTGCGCGACGATTAGGATTGAGTCGTAACGCTACAGCAGACCGATTCCAGATTCTCCCTTTATCTGTTTGTAGTAAATTAGCAATTTCTTGACCATAATCAGGTGAAGTTTCAAATACCTGTAAAGCCTTTTCCCAACGACCATCAATAATATCCGCTGTAACTTGTTGCTGAGGACTTGCCCAATTTTTCTCAGCCTGCATTTTCGTAAATTCCGAATGTAAGCGAATTACATCTATTTGCGCCCGTGCTGCCGCTGAAAAAGGCTGTTTACGCTGTTTTTCTAAAGATATCAACCATGTAAAAGCAGGAGTCCAAAGTCCATTTCTGGCTAATAACAGAGATTGTTGAAAAGCAAATTCATCAATTGCGGGTTTTTGGAAATTAATTGCTTCTAAATAAATAGAATTAGCCACTAACTTACTAGGTTTAACTTGATAAACTTGTAAATTTGGTTCTACATTTATCGTTTGATCAATAATTAACTCCTTTGAATCATTACCCGTTATCTGTTGCCATTTAGGTAATTGACCATTGTGGGTCTTCCAAGATAACATTTGTTGTAAGCTTTTCAGAGTAGGATTGTAATAGACAATTTGACCATAGGTAATATTATCATCGTTATTTTTGTGTTCACCCTGCAAATAAAACCAAAATCCTGGAAATAGATTAGTATCTGCAAAAGCTTTCACCTGATTTAAAGGTAAATTTGTCTTGGTTTCTTGATTGTCTGATTCAGAAATAGCCGCAAATGAAGAGGACTCTACAAAATTTCTCGATAATCCAGTAACAGGTAATTTAGTAATTAAATAGTAGGATTTTTCTGACTGAAATTTAGATTCCAAATCCGGTGAAAGTTTATAGATCCTCAATTCTACCAATTCTTGACAATGAGATTGACAATTCTTGCGTTTTTGGAAAATTGGTAATAAAAAAGATTCCTCTGATTTACCATCTAAAGGCAGGATTTCGCCAGATAGACGTTGTTTTTGAGTTAAACCGAGTTCAATAGCTGTAAGTGTTTCCGGTAGTTCTCGTTTACCTGTAGATATTTTTGCCCATTTTGGTAAAAAATCATTCACCCAGCTAATCTGGGCAGGATTTAAAATAAATAGCACACTAATCCAGCCAAAACCAATAATTACACTGGCACTGCTTAACAACAGACCCATAGTCAACGTAGACCATAGCCAACTACGCCGTTGAGAACGTTTGGGTAATTTTTTAACATTCTTCTTGATTGCAGCTTGAGAAGGCTGATTCAGCTTAGTAGCTTTTGGTCTGCGTTTGCGGGGTTTATTGATCATCTGACTATTACTAGCGCTGGTAATTTGAGGTTGTTCAACATCATCAATGATAAATTCTGACAAACTTGGTGCAATTTTGCCAGTGTACTGGGGTAAAACTTAAAACTTCGCCCAGATCTCCGACTTCTTCAAGAAGTCGGGGATCTTGTTTGTTGTTTATAATTGGGAATGGGTATATTTTTGCTGAAATCACGATCACGAACAGGGAGAAAATGAGCAATAAAAAAGGTTTGGTTGACAACCAAACCTTGACTTAAATCCAGTGCATAACAACATCCCGAATCAATTTAACCTATATGATCTATTTTCAACATCTTCCCATAGTATGTATGCAAATTTCATAAAACCTGATATGAAATCAGTGGTCAGTTGTCAGTAGGGGCGAAGCATTTGGAAGATAAATTATCGATCATTGCCAAAAATAGTTCTCCAAATGCTTCGCCCGTACAGTGGTCAGTTGTCAGTAGGGGCGAAGCATTTGGAAGATAAATTATCGATCATTGCCAAAAATAGTCCTCCAAATGCTTCGCCCGTACAGTGGTCAGTTGTAACAGGAAAGTTATTATTACTCCTATTACCTATTACCTATTACCTCTTTCTGAGATAAATCTAATAAATTTGCTAACTTGTAAACTATTCGCGCACCAACATTACCATCCCATTCAGCATCACCAACTTCACAGACATCAAAACCAATAATTTCTCTACCACTATTTACCAGTTCGCGGAACAAACAATAAACTTGTTCTAATTCCAGTCCTCCAGGAACAGGAGTACCTGTATTGGGGCAAAGTTTAGGATCTAAACCATCAATGTCGAAGCTAATATAAACTTTTTCTGGTAAATTGTTGATAATTTCTCGACATAAATCCAACCAGTTTTTACCAGCATATAGTTGTTGTTTAATTGCTGAATCATAATAACCAATAATGCGATCATTTGATTGATTAATGATTTGCACTTCATCATGACAAATATCTCGTACACCGACTTGGACTAATTTAGAAATTTGCGGTATTTTCATGGCATTAAACATAATAGACGCATGAGAAAATTCAAATTCCTCATAGGCATTCCGTAAGTCTGCATGGGCATCAATATGTAAAATTCCCCAGTCATCATATTGATTAGCTAAGGCTTGAAAGTAGCCTAATGGTGAACTGTGATCACCACCAATGACAGCAACTCGTTTACCTTGATTCATTGCTGCTTGTGATTGGGTCAATAACCAATGATTTACCTGTTCCCCAGCTTGGTTAATTGCTTCTAGAACAGAGGTTAAATCTGGTGAATCTGTTAGGGATTTACCTTGAGCTTGACGTTCAATAATTCTGGCTGCTTGTTGACGATAATAGTTATTTTTTTCGATCATTTCCTGGGGAATTTCTACCATAAATATTCCCTGTTTCCAACCGTCGGGATGATCAAAATCAAATAAATCTATTTGCAGTGAGGCATCTAAAATTCGCTGTGGTCCGTTCGCAGTTCCCGCACGATATGAAACGGTGACTTCCCAAGGTATGGGGAAGATAATTAAATTGGCTGAATCGTAATCATCAGGTAATCCGAGGAAGTTACCATTTTTTTCGGCTACGCTGTTGGGATTGTATTCTTGTAGTGGGTTATTCATGGATAAGATAATTTGATAAATTCAAGTTCCAAATTTATGAGTATAGATTTTTTTTGGTGATAATTCTGTTCTCTATTCTCTGCTATATAAACTTTTTTGTGAATTTGATTAAGAACGACGGGCATTTAAACAACACCATTCTTTTTTTTTCCAGAGAGTAGCAACAACCCAACCATTTTGTTTTAAAGCATCAGCAACACCCCGGGATTGTTCTAGGAGAATTCCACTAAATATACCCCAAGTGCTGGGTTTGGTAATTGTGGTCATTTCTGGGAGTAATTCAATAATTACATCAGCTAAAATATTACAGACAATACCATCTACTGGCTGATCAATTATTTTCCGTACCATGTCTACACTCCCCTCAATGGGGATTAAATAGTCTGGACGGATATCATTAAGAGCGCGATTACTGAAAGTGGATCTCACCGCTACGGGATCATGATCAACGGCATAGACTTTACCAGCACCTAGTAAGATTGCTCCAACGGCTAGAATACCCGAACCACAGCCAATATCGGCAATGATTAACGGTTCTTTTTTTTCTTCCGTATCCACAAAGGATTGAGGAACTTCACTAAAGCGCATTTCTAGAGATTCTAAGCATAATTGGGTTGTGGCATGATTGCCTGTACCAAACGCCACACCAGGATCTAAGCGAATTACTAACCTGTCCAAGGATTCGGGTAAAGGTAGCCAAGCGGGGTTAATCAGAAAGCGATCGCCTATTTCTTCCGGTTGCCAGTGTTGTTTCCAGCTACTAGACCAGTCCTCTTCGTCAATTAAGCCCCAATGCACCATGGGTGAAGGGAGTCCTACACATAGTGCATCTTGGCGCAGCCATAGTGATAAGGCAGCCAAATCTAGTAATTGGGTTTTAAAGCTGGGCAAATAAGCCTTAATGATGGCGATATTACCCTTAATTTCTACTGATGTACCACGACAGCCAAATTTTTCTAACCGCCAAAATATAGTATCTTCTAAATCTGGTTCAGATAAAATATTCAATTCCCACCAAGTGTTTACCATAGAATTTTAGATTTTAGATTCGTAAAAACAAACTTTGATTGCTATGATTATCAAATTACTGAATCAATACTGTTCGGTTAAGGATTTTCGTAGGTTGGGTTGTAGCTTGCTTGCCCGTTGCGGTACAAAGACCAAACCCAACAAACCGTTGCAAATGTTGGGTTTCGTTCCATTGCTCCGCAACGCTTACGCGAACAACCCAACCTACATAATTTCATTGTTTTGAGCTTAACCGACAAGTATTGATTACTGAATCATCTGCATCAAATAAATCCCAAAAATCACAGTTAAAGTGCGACTGTATATGCGTCCCGAATACCATCTACTTTTTTAATTTCCTCTAAAATGCCATCGGGTAAAGGATCATCAATACTGAGAGCCATAACAGCATCACCACGCACAATTTTCCGACCTACCTGCATACTAGCAATATTGACATTAAAGCTGCCGAGGAGAGAACCGAGTTTACCAATAATACCTGGCATATCCCGGTGTCGGGTAAACACCATGTATTTACTAGGGGGAACGTTAATGGGGAAACCGTCAACGTCTGTTAAGTGAATTTCCTTATCACCTAATAAAGCACCTGTGACAGAATGTGTACCTAAAGTCCCTGTAGCTTGGAGGTGCAATGAACCGGCATAATCCCTTGCGGAAGCATCCCTGGTTTCAATGACTCGAATCCCCCGTTCCTTGGCTTCTATGGTAGCGTTGACATAATTGACCCGTTCCCGTAGGGCTTGGTAAAGTAGTCCTTTCAGGGCAGCGATAACTAAAGGTTGACTTTTATTAGTTGCCAGTTCCCCTTGCAGTGTAACATTAAGTGTCTCAACTCTGCCGCCGGTGAGTTGACCAACTAAGTTCCCCAAGGTTTCCGCTAATTCCATATAAGGCTTGAGTTCTTCGAGAATATCGGGTCCAAGTCCAGGAATATTCACAGCGGAACGGGCAGGTAGTCCTAATAACACATCCCGAATTTGTTCAGCCACATCTATGGCGACGTTGACTTGAGCTTCAGCAGTGGAAGCACCGAGGTGAGGGGTAAGAATAACTTCTTTACCTAAGCGTAGCAATTCAGAATCACCTAATGGTTCAGAATCGAACACATCCAAAGCCGCCCCAGCAATTACACCATCTCTAATTGCTACTGCTAAAGCCGCTTCATCAATAATGCCACCACGAGCGCAGTTAATAATTCTGGTGGTGGGTTTCATTAACGCCAAGGTTTTAGCGTTGATGATGTTGGCAGTTTCCTTAGTTTTGGGAATGTGCAAGGTGATATAGTCGGCTTGCTGGAATAACACATTTAATTCCACCAATTGACAACCCAATTGTTCCGCTCTTTCGCTGGAGATAAATGGATCATAAGCTAGGAGTTTCATGCCCATTGCTTTAGCTACACTGGCAACATGAGAACCAATTTTTCCTAACCCGACAACGCCGAGGTTTTTTTTGTATACTTCCGAACCAACAAATGATTTCCGATCCCACTCACCACGTTTTACTGAAGCATTAGCATCAGGAATGTGACGAGACAAGGATAACATCATAGCTAAAGCGTGTTCTGCGGCGGCAATGGTATTACCTTCTGGGGAATTGACGACGACAATCCCTTTGCGAGTCGCTGCGGGAACATCAACGTTATCCACACCTACACCGGCACGGCCAATAATTTTTAATTTGGTGCCAGCTTCTATAATTTCTTGAGTAACGCGAGTTCCAGAACGGATCATCAGCGCGTCATACTCACCAATGATGGATTTAAGTTCATCTGGCTTGAGGTTGGTTTTGACATCAACGGTGGCAACTTGGGAAAGAATATCAATACCAACTTGATCAATTGGATCTGAGACAAGAACCTTAGACATAATAACTTGATTTTGGTTGACAGGTTTTGCTGTACAAGATTTTTTAGTTTAATCTTTATCTGTGGCACTTGGGCAAAAATTATGGAAATCTGTTTTAAAAATAGATCCCCGACTTCTCCAAGAAGTCGGGGATCTGAATATTCTAAATATTTGAACTATTTACCAATTACTAAATTTTACTAAATTTTCTTTTCTCCACATCACATCTCTTTTCCTATTTGTTTTGACTTCTAAAACCCTAATTCCTATTTTTGGTAATTGCTTTAAGCTATCTTTTAGTTCTTCCCAAGAATTAATTAACTGATATTGCACATTATAAGTAGCACATAATCGAGCAAAATCAATATTTTGAGGAGTGGCAAAAAATTCTTCAAAAGGTGGATTAAATTTGGCAATGGGTAACATTTCAAAAATTCCCCCACCATTGTTATTAATCAAGATAATCGTTAGATGTCCAATAAATTTATTTCTAATTAAAAAACCATTGGTATCATGCAATAAAGATAAATCTCCTGTTAGCATTACACTACTTTGCTGATGATGTGCTATTCCTAAAGCAGTGGACAAAGTACCATCAATACCATTTGCACCCCGATTAAAATAAGGTTTAATTCTTAAATTATTGGGTTTCCAGAAAAATTCTACATCTCGCACTGGCATACTATTTGCAATGAATAGGGGTGTTTCTGGTGGTAGGTTTTGGGAAATTAACCAAGCGGTTTTACTTTCGATTAATTCATCTACATTTTCAAAATAATCATCAATATTTTTTCTAACTTGCTTTTCTGATATACACCATTTTTGTAAATACTCACTTTTTGCTAATTCCTCAATTTCCAATTTACCAATTTCTGTTACTGATATTCTTAAATGTGTGGTTTTTCCATGTAAAGGATCTAAATTTTGATCACAATTATCAATTATCAAACGTTGAGGATTAGTAGTAATTAACCAATTGCGTAATTCTTTACTTGTGGGCATTTCTCCAATTTGAATTACGATTTCTGGAGATAATTCTTTGGCAAGTTGTTGATTTCTAAGAATGATGTCATAGGTAGAAATTAAATAGGGATTTAAGTCTGTGTAATTTCTGACAGGGGAAAGTCCTTCAGCTAAAACAGGCCATTGGAGAGATTGACTTAGGTTAGCGATCGCTCTACAATACTCTTCCGGGGCTTGTGGTTGAGCGACACCAGCAATAATAATCCCTTTTTGGTAATTGGTAATTGGTAATTGGTAATTGGTAATTGGTAATGGGGTGGAAATCAAACTAGAAAAGAAATCTTCTGTATCTAAGGTAAAATCTGTACCATCGGGAATGGGCGCGAGGGGATCACGAAAAGGTATATTTAAATGTACTGCGCCGGAATTAGGAAATTGACACCGTTCCCAAGCGTGAATAACCGTTTGTCTGAGATAACCTAACATTCCCATATCCACCGAAGGTGTAGCTAATTCCGTTTGCCAATTGGGATAATTACCGTATAATTTTACTTGGTCAATAGTTTGTCCTGAATGACAATCTCGTAATTCTGCTGGTCTGTCAGTGGTTAATATTAACAAAGGGACGCGACTTTCTCTAGCTTCAATTACTGCTGGATAAAAATTTGCTCCCGCAGTTCCCGAAGTGCAAACTAATACTACAGGTTTCCCCGTTGCTTTTGCTTGTCCCAACGCAAAAAAAGCCGCAGAACGTTCATCTAAAATCGGAATTGCTTCAATATGCGGTATTTGTTGGACAAAAGCCACAGTTAATGGTGTAGAACGAGAACCAGGACAGATAACAGCGCATTTTAAACCCAAACGTTTGAGGGTTTCTGTTAATACATAACACCAAAGAAGATTAAGATTATTAAAAGTAAGTTGCATTGATTAGAGATTATGGACTGTATTCATTTAACGGGAATTTGCGGCTATGGCTATACTGGATTTTTACCAGAAGAACAGGCATTAGGACAATGGTTTGAGGTAGATGTTAAATTATGGTTGGATCTTTCCCAACCCGCTAAAACAGATAATATTGAAGATACTATAGATTATCGGCGCGTAATTGGTTTAGTGCAAAAATTGCTGAAAACCTCAAAGTTTGCATTGGTGGAAAGACTAGCTGGGGTTATAGCTGATGGTATTCTAGAGGATAGCGACGGTATTAGTCAAGTACAAGTTATTCTCAGTAAAACCGCTGCACCTATTCCTGATTTTAGCGGCAAAATCAGTATTGAATTGACTAGAAGTAAACTTCAGTAGCAGGAGTCACATAATTAGCCGTAAAACCCTTTGTACCAAATTAATTTGAAACTGCATAGAATAGAATATCAATAATAATTAACCGCAGATAAACGCAGATAAACACAGATAAAGAGGGATAAATTCATTAATTTCATAATTCTGTATAGCCTCACATAAAATTGGTATTAGCTGTAAGGCTTGACAATTAAAATTTATTCCTCATTTACCTGCAATATGCTATAATACGATTTTGCAGAAAAGCACTATAACAAGTTGGTTTAATTACTTTAGTTGCTGAATTCTTTTATTTGCTAATGTTAATAATCGTTGTGACTCAGTGTAGGCAGTAGTTCCTGGTTTGATAGTATTAAGTTGAGTCATAACTCCCTGAATTTTGGCTCTCATCTGATTTTTATCACTTGGTGGAGAAGCAATCAATTCTTCAATTTTATGATTAGCTTCTTTGAGAATTTCCACGGCATCACTTTCCATTTGCCTCCGACTTTTAATAGTTCCTAAATTAGTCTGATATTGTGCTATTAATTTTTGTGCTTCTACATAACTGGGTTCACTAACTTCAATTCTTTCTAATTGCTGAATTGCCTTTTCCCACAACTCACCAATTTGTTCCCATTTCTGAGCCGTATGGGGAGGATTTTGGGAAGCTTTCGCAGCAGCTAAAGCATACTGTTTTCCAGCTTCAATTAAAGTCGAACTGCGTTGATCAACAACAGTTTTTTGTTTGACTTGGTATCCAGCCATTAATTTTTGTGCGTCCATATAACGAGGATTTGCATTTGGTATTTGTTCAAGTCTGGTAATTGCCTGTTGCCATAATTCTGATGCTGCTTGAGAGTTTTTGGGTTTCACTTTCTCGGCTTCTAAATCAAATTCCTGTGCCGCAGAAATGAAATTACTAACTCGCGCATTTTCAAAATCCCGTTTGTAAGCCGCGAGTTGAGTTTGGGCGTTTTTACCAGCAAAAGTTTGTTGAGAAATTTGATCTAATTTATCTATAGTTGTTTGCCAAGATGCGATCGCACTTTCTCGATCTTTTGTATTTGTAGCCTGTTGATATTGTTGCTTTGCTGCTAATAGTTCTTTCTGGGCTTCATTAAATGGGACTAAGGCATTTTTATCCTGAAAAGTCACTGCTTCTAACCGCGCCACTCGCTGACGTGCTTGTTCAAATTCATCAAAAGTAAACTGCCAGGAACAACCAAACAAAGTACAATAAGGTTGTGGATAATAACCCAAAAACCAAACTGGTAAATTCTCCAAATGTTTTTTTGCTTCTTTAACTTTTTCTCCACCCCGTTCAATATCGGCCGTGCTAGTAGCTTTACTAATTAATTGATCTGCCTGTTCCAGGGAATCAATCGCACCTCGGTAGTGACGATCCATACTCATAAAACTGGGTAACAACAGCAATGGCGCTGCTTGAGCTACAGGTTGACGAATCATCGGATAAGGTAAATTCACCACCCACAATATCCCCGCTGTACCAGCCACGAAAATCGCCGCAAATTTGATTTTCCCGAACATAGTCATTTATATCCAATCATTACTATACTTAGTATTCCCTACTGTGTCCAAAAATAATACTAAAAAAATCAAAATCAAGTCTACAACATTTTAATTTATGCTATGATATATAAAATATGAGTTACGTAACGCATAATATCTACCATTATTAATTTATGTCTAGATAATAATAAAGAAGTAATAAACCCCACCAGAGAAATAATTTGCACGGCGGAATTTTGGTTATTGCTGCGGACTCCAACCAGTAACCCAAACATAACGCTATCTATTAAAAATATTAAAGTTCCTAGTAATAAAGTAATCGGGTTATTAACCAAGCCTACTTGAAAAATAATTGTCCCTAATCCTATGACAATTAATGCTTCAGTTATGGCAATTAATAGATAAGCCATACCTTTACCTAATAACAATTCTGTGGCACTAATACTAGAAGCATAAACTTGTAAAATCGTCCCTTTTTCTTTTTCTCTGACCATAGCAATTGCTGTTAGTAAAGATGGAAAAATCCACAAAATTACACCATACACTCCGGGAACAATATATAGGGATTCTAATCTACCAGGGTTAAACCATAAACGGATTCTAGCTGTAATTCTTTTCGTAGTTGGTAAAAGTCCTGCTTCCTGCATAAAGAAATTGGTAACTCTTTGAATACTTCCTCGAATTACACGGGCATTATTCACATCTGTAGCATCAATTAAAACTTGAATTGTAGTGGTTTTATTGGCTTTAATATCTCGACTAAATTGGGGAGTAATAATTACCGCTACTTTCGCAATACCTCTATCAATAGCATCTCGCGCTGGGTTTCCTCCTGTCCATTCTTTGGGGATAAATTGATTTGTGGCATATAATTTTTCAATATAGCTATTACTCAAGTTTGTATGATCAAAATCCTGAACAACTAAGGGAATATTTTGACTCTCCAATCTGGTAGCAAAACCAAAAATCAACAATGTCATAAATGGCAATAAAAATGCTAATGCTAATGTCAATTTATCACGTCTAAATTGAGCTAATTCTTTGATAAGTAGGTTGGCGTTAAAAATTGTCGTTAACAGGGAACTCTTAACTGGGAACAGGAAGAGAGTTTTGGGCGATTTTACTTTTCTTCACATACCTTTAAATTTTTCAGTTCACCTACTTACACTGGGAAATAATTCTTTTCATAGGTAACAGGTAGATATTATAGTAAAATTTTTGTCTGAATCAGGTGGTTATCGAGCGATAGCCTGCGTGGCGTAGCCATAGTCGAGATAATGTCCAGGATTCAAGGATTTATAGGATGTGATTGTTAAATGTTCCCTCGATAAATTAGACTAGATTCTAGTCGGTTAAAACCGACTTTAGCTTTGAGACAGGGAATTTATTCCCTGGATTTCTGGTGATGATTGACAGTTTTTTTGTCAGAATCAGGATATCCAGGATTTGAGGATTTTCAGGATGATGATTTTTAGGATGATGATTTTTAGATTATGGAAATTTCTTGATAATCACCAAATTCAGTTGTATTGATAATAGAACAAATCTTATCAAGTTGTGTCCGAATTTTATTTATCTAGTTAAGGCTGGTAATGGGTAATTGGGAATCGCTTATTAACAATAACAGTACAAATATTAAGTATCAGTTTTAATTATTCTCCGTTCTTTGCACTATTCCAATAAAAGCATCTTCCAAGGAAAAAGGAATAGGACGAAGTGATTCGACTGTAAAGTTTGCCGATTTTAAAAGCTGCATTACTTGGGGAATTTCTGTTTCTGGGTTGTCGAGAACTATATGTAAACTATTCGCAAAAATAGAAACTCTCCAAGCATCAAATTGTTGTTTTAATAGTTTAGAAGCAGCTTGATTTTGATTAACAATAATTTCTATGAGTTTTCCTGGTTGAGAATCTTTGATATAACTGGGTGAACCTTCAGCCGCGATTTCTCCAGCTACCATAAAACTCATCCGGTTACATTGTTCGGCTTCTTCTAAATAATGGGTTGTGACTAAAATTGCTGTACCATTTCGCGCAAAATCATTGATTAGTTTCCAAAACTGACGACGTGCTAAAGGGTCTACTCCAGATGTTGGTTCGTCTAAAAATAAAATATCTGGTTCGTGCATAACTGAAGCACCAAAAGCAACTCTTTGTTTCCAACCTCCTGGTAATTGTCCCGTTAGCATATTTTCTTGTCCTTCTAACCCACAAGTAGAAATTACCCAATCAATTTTTTCTTTTCTAAGTTTGCGGGGAACGCTGTAAACACCGCTATAAAATTCTAGATTTTGCAAAATTGTTAAATCGTCATAAAGGGTAAATTTTTGACTCATATAACCAATGCGTTTTCTTAATTTGGCACTTCGCAAGTTTCCGGTTTCTCCACCTAAAGAAATTTCTCCTCCACTAGCTGCTAATAATCCACATAACATTTTAATTGTGGTGGTTTTTCCTGCACCATTTGCCCCTAAAAGCCCAAATATTTCCCCATAACGCACTTCAATATTGACACTTTTAACAGCTTGAAATTTACCAAAGACCCGATTGAGATTATTCGCATAAATAACAATTTGTGAAGATGGTAATTGGTAATTGGTAATTGGTGATTGGTAATTGATAATTGGTAATTAGTCATTATTAACTTTTTCTATAGCTTTTCCCAACTTTATATGAGACTTCACAGAATCATAAAATCCATTAATTCATCCCTCTTTATCTGCGTTTATCCGCGTTTATCTGCGGTCAATTATTCTTAATTCCTAACTTTTAGCTTGTAACCTAATTTCCGCTACCGCCGCTTGACGGGCTTCTAAGGTGGCTATGGCGGTATCTAATGTAGTTTGTGATTGGTCAAATTGCTGTTGATTAATAGCACCTTCTTTGATAAGCTGTCCATAGCGATCGCGGTTGATTTTCGCTAATTTTACTTCTGCCTCTGTTTGCTTAACTTGGGCTTGTGTTTGTAATAATTGAGCCTTAGCCGCGGCTACGTTAGATTTTGCCTGTTGAATTCGTCCTTGGGTATCCCCTTCCGACTGCTGTAAATTGAGTTTTGCTTCCCTAATTTGACTATTAATTTGTTCAAGTTCACTTTGCACCCTATCCACATCTGCAATTGCCTGTTGTTCATCAGATTGTGCAGATGTTACCCTAGCCTCAGTTCCTCTTAATTGTTCTTGTAATAATTGATCATTACTGTCATCTAATTTAATTAATTCTTGTCCCTTTTTAACATAAGCCCCTTCTCGCACTGTAATTGACTCAATTCTTCCCGAACGCTTAATCCCAATTTCGGTTTCATAACCTTCAATTCTGCCACTTAGTTTCAGTATATCTACCGCTTTTTGTGGTTGAGTTCGCCACACTGCATAACTAATACCACCTCCCACAACTAACAACCCCAATAACAAAGGAATTGGTTTTTTACCCTTCTGCTGCTGAGATGGTGGGATAGTCACATTAGTAAAATTGTCTGGAGATATTGGCGCAGTTTGAGACATAGTAGCAGCTGAGATGATCAACTTATATTTTAAGATACATACTAGACCGTCTAGTATAACAGAAATTTAAAGCCACCTTCAAGCCCGCAGGTTTCAACCTGTAGGTGAAAGTGGCTATAAAATCAGCGTATTAACAGGTTGTTATGGTGATGCACTCATAACAAATCCCATCTATTCTCTACCCGTAGGTAAACCTAACTTGTGATTGCTAGGAGTAGAAGAGGGTTCATTGTAGGCTATTTTTAACTTTGGTTTAGCACTACCGCCACTGCCACCGCTGCTACGTCTTTCATCGTTACCTCTACCTTCTTTTGACCAAGAGGAACGGCCACCGCGACCACCACCAGAACTACGTTCCCGTTCTCCACCATCCCCACGTTTGTTAATTCTGGGTTTGGGAGTTGGGCTTTCGTCTACGGGCAGGTCTACTCCTGATATTAACCAAGCAGGACGGGTTTGATCGTAAGCGATTTGTAAAGCAGCCGCAGCGATCGCATGAGCATCATATTCCTCAATCATTTCGCTGATAATCGGCAAGAAGGAAGCTAACCGTTCCCCAGCTAAAGCTTCTGCCACTTGTCCTCTTAACTTCTGGATATGTTGGGCTTCAATCTGCGCCTTGGTAGGAATAGAGAGAATTTGCCAAGTTTGACGGTTATGGCGTTCAAATGCCTGTTGTTTGCGGCGTTCAAAAGATTGTACTAAAGAAATTGCCGTTCCTTCTTTTCCAGCCCGACCAGTCCGACCAATGCGGTGAACATAGGTTTCGACGCTATCAGGTAAATCAAAGTTGATTACATGAGAAAGTTGGTCAACGTCTAACCCACGCGCTGCAATATCAGTAGCGACAACCCAACGCACTTGACGGTTACGGAAACGGATTAATAGGCGTTCCCGCGCTTGTTGAGACAAGTCACCATGATATTCATCCACACTATGACCAGCAGATTGCAATTGACTGGTTAATTCTGCGGCTGTGCGGCGGGTGCGAACAAAGATTAAAGCTGTTTCTGGATCTTCCATTTCCAGAATTGGTTGTAAAGCTTTAGCTTTTGTCCAATGACGAGGAATCATGTAAGCCACTTGATTGATTTTATTCGGTGCGGCTTTGGGTTGTTCAACGGTGACAGTCACCGGTGAGTTCAAAAATTTATTTACCAACATCCGAATTGATGGTGGCATTGTCGCGGAAAATAATGCTGTTTGGCGTTCATTGGGGGCTTGGGAAAGAATTCTTTCCACATCGTCAATAAAGCCCATACTTAACATTTCATCAGCTTCATCTAAGACAAACCATTTGACTTGATCTAGCTTCAAGTTACCACGATCTAGTAAGTCTATGACCCGTCCTGGTGTCCCGACAACGATTTGCGCCCCACGTCTGAGTTGCATAATTTGACGGTCAATTGATTGACCACCATAAATAGCCGCTGCTTTCAAGTAACTGTTACCAATAAATTGGGAAACAGCCGCATGAACTTGAATTGCTAATTCACGAGTTGGGGTTAAAACTATTGCTTGTACAGCTTTGAGGTTCTCATCTAACCGCTCTAAAATTGGTAGAGAAAAAGCCGCGGTTTTACCTGTTCCTGTTTGCGATTGACCAACTACATCCCGACCATTTAATAGTTGAGGAATTGCTTGGGTTTGAATATTTGTAGGTTCAGTAAAACCCATGCCTTCTAACAATGTAGCCCGTTCTGGGGAAATGCCTAATTCTTGAAATGATAAATTCATTAACGCTCCTAGATTTGATTGTAAATTTGGGACTGGTAAACCGATACTTATTTGTAAATTAAGTCTTATACAACAGCAGATAGCAGATGGGAAGATAATCTATCACTATTGATAACTTGACCATAGAGGTCATAGGCATCGGCACTTTGAATTGCTACTTTGACGATGGTTCCTAGCCTAGCCTCTCCTTTAACATAGACTTGACCATCAACTTCGGGAGAAAATCTGCCGGAACGACCGATTAATTCTCCACCTTGGGGATTTTCCTGTTCAATCAGGACATCAACTATCTTGCCGACTTCCTGTTGATTTTTCTGGAAAGAAATTGGCTGTTGTAATTCCATTAGGCGATTACGGCGTTCCGTCATCACTGCCGCTGGAATTTGATTGGGTAGATTGTAGGCAGGAGTTCCTTCTTCTGGTGAGAAAGTAAAAACACCAACATGATCAAATTTATGTCGTTGGGTAAACTCTAATAAATGTTGAAAATGCTCTTGAGTTTCTCCAGGAAAACCAACTATAAATGTGGTTCTGAACACTGCTGATGGTAGGGCAATTTTCAGCCGTTCCATAATCCCATCATTGATCTGTCCTTGCCAGGGACGATTCATAGCCCGGAGAATTTCTGGATGGGAATGTTGCAGTGGCAAGTCCAAATATGGCAAAACGTTGGCAGTTTCTTGAATAGCTGCAATCACATCCGCTGTTAATCCGGTGGGATAGGCGTAGTGCATCCTAATCCAAGGTATATCTACTTTGCCTAATGCCCGCAGCAATTCGGCTAATTTGGGTTTGCCGTAAATATCTAAGCCGTAATTGGTGGTGATTTGGGAAATGAGAATTATTTCTTTGACACCTTGACTTGCCAGTTGTTGGGCTTCGGCAACTATTGATTCAATGGTACGCGATCGCTGATTTCCTCGTAAATGGGGAATAATGCAAAATGCACACCGATAATCACAGCCTTCTGCCACTCGCAGGTAAGCTACTCCTTCGGTGGTTGTCCGATAACGGGGTGTGGTTTCGTCGGCTATATAAGTGGGTTCAGCAGTAATTTCTTTAACTCGCTCTCCCCGCTCTGCTCGCTCGATCACATCCACAATTTTGTGATAATCACCTGTCCCTACTACCGCTACTGCTTCTGGCAATTCTTCCAATAATTGTTCTTGAAAGTGTTGCGCCATGCAGCCAGTAATCACGATTTTTTTCTTGGCTTCCGCTAGTTCTACTAGGGTTTTTACTGATTCTTGTCGAGCCGCTTCGATAAAACTACAGGTATTGACAATTACGTAATCTGCTAATTCTTCGTTACTATCTACACCATAGCCTGCATTTACTAGCAGCCCTAGCATATGTTCTGTATCAATTCGATTTTTCTCGCAGCCCAGGTGAGAAATGGCAATCGTTGGCTTTTCACCCATATTTTCAATAAGTCTTCCGTTTTTCCTTGTTAATTAACATTTAAGCATTGGGTCGGGAATAAATACAGCAGATCATAAGTAAACGAATCAATACGGGTTTAGCATTGCTAAAGCTCTACCTAATAACTCACTCGGTGAATTTTGCTATAATTTCCACCCAACTACCCGCCACTAATTACCAGATTTAACCTATATAACTAGCAACTTTAACTAGTAAAAGCCAAATTACAACCTTCGTCTATCGTATTGATAGAGGCCATGCCATGATACTTCTACTAATTTGTTTCCCAGGGTAATCTCAAGTGTCTTTGGGTAAGTCTGACACTCATAATATTTTTAACAATTCGCTTAATGGTATTTTGCATTACCGTAGCGTGGGCGTTGTTAATTTACCCGTTGGGAAGCCGACCAAGAGGTCTGTTGTGAGAAGCCGCTACCCAACTGGGGAAATCGCACTGGCGACTACGCCTATCAAGCAGTAATGCTACTCGGACATTTGCAATTAAATGCCGGGAAGCTGCCTTACATCTTGTGAGTGGCAAACTCCTCTTGTTATCATATTCTATCTTAACATATCTTATGGAAGGTGGAAATTTAATTTCCATCTTGAGGAGGAGGCAACAACCTGACCATAAGAAAACTGGTGAGGATCTACGCTGATACTTTTAACCAAGACATTCCCCGACATCTGAGAAATCGTGAATGTCCAGTATAGCATCACCAATTTAGTCGGTGAAGGTGGTATCCCATATGCCTTAGAATCATGTTCTAATGGCTCTTGATTGTCTATCAACGAGTTCAATGTTTCAATCCTCAATTACCTTAATTAGTAATTGTCACTTTTCTTTGCAGCTTTTCAAGTCTATTCGGAACTATTACAGTTACTCAAAATATTTATTGACTTTAAATCAACTACAAAACTCTCGTATCTATTTAATATTATGAACCTATTGTCGGTAAATGTCAATGGATGTCTGAAGATTTGATGTCCTATTCATTGCTCCAAATTCGTGAAATTTTTACTGCCACCTGCTATATCTAGTTTAGACAAGGAAATAGATAATTGGTGAAATTACTATTTCTGATCTGTTTCGGTGTTCCCGAAAGCAATTTATCTTAGTACAAGAAGACATCCGGCGGCAATGCCCAGGGAATCTACATTTTTTTGTTTGATTCTCGCTGTCTATTTATTGATGCCATTTTGTTACCCCCTCGTCTGGAGGGTGGGGGTAGGCAACGACTCCAGACTGTGACCGAAAAGCTTTATGTTAAAATTTGGTCATAGTCGCCATAGGGCATTGGGAGACTTTAAACGGACATGGAGGGACGATAAGACCACTTGTGGCGTGTTCCGGCGAAGTGTCAAGAATCACCGCACCTTCAGTCCGGTGAGTATGTCAAAAATAAATTAAAGCCGTGGATTTACATCAGTTATTTAAAACCGGAACACCAATTATTGGCGTAGTACATCTGCTACCTCTTCCGACTTCAGCCCGTTGGGGAGGTAGTCTCAAAGCAGTGATTGACCGTGCCGAACAAGAAGCCACAGCCCTTGCTAGTGGAGGGGTAAATGGGATAATAGTTGAGAATTTTTTCGATGCCCCTTTTACCAAAAATCAAGTTGATCCAGCCGTTGTCAGTGCTATGACTGTGGTTGTTCAACGCATCCAAAATCTAGTAACTGTGCCTATAGGGTTAAATGTGTTACGTAATGATGGCAGAAGTGCGATCGCTATTGCTAGTTGCGTTAATGCCCAGTTTGTCAGAATTAATGTTCTCACGGGTGTGATGGCAACTGACCAAGGATTAATTGAGGGGGAAGCTCATCAATTACTGCGATATCGGCGAGAATTAGGATCTGATGTGAAAATTTTTGCTGATGTTTTGGTAAAACACGCTCGTCCTTTAAGTTCTCCTCATCTCACTGTTGTTGTTAAGGATACTATTGAACGAGGTTTGGCTGATGCGGTAATTTTATCTGGTTGGGCTACGGGTAGTCCTCCTGACCAAGAGGATTTGGAACTGGCTAGTAATGCTGCTGCTGGTACTCCTGTTTTTATTGGTAGTGGTGCAAGTTGGGAAAATGTGGGTACTTTGTTACAAGCGGCAGACGGGGTGATTGTTTCCAGTTCTCTGAAACGTTATGGTCAAATTCAGCAACCGATAGATCCGATTCGCGTCAGTCAATTTGTCGAAGCTGCCCGCAGACCTCTATTGTCTAAACTATGATTCTTTTGATTTCAGTGATTAGAAATTGTCTAAACTATGATTCTTTTGATTTCAGTGATTAGAAATTGTCTAAACTATGATTCTTTTGATTTCAGTGATTTAGATGATTATGAGGATCTTTAGACTCTCTTCCCCAGTTCCCAGTCCCCAATCACCAATATTATGATTCGTCGTCGTTCTACTCCTTGGATTCATAAATGGTCACGTCCGGCGATCGCAACCATCGCTGGATTTGGTATCCTGAATACAGGTTATCTCACTTTTGAAAAGCTGACCGGCAGCACTCCGGTTTGTACTACAGCAGAAAATGTTAAGGGTTGTGTGGATGTCCTTTCTAGTCCTTGGGCTACGGTTTTAGGTCAACCATTACCTTTATTTGGTTTGTTGGCATACATTGGGATGTTGATACTGGCTTTAGCTCCCTTAGCATTGAACACAGGGGAAAATCACAAAGGTCAGAAACAACTGGAAAATTTGACTTGGTGGTTGCTGTTTGTGGGAGCGATCGCTATGTCAGTTTTTAGTGGATACTTAATGTATGTCCTGGCATTTCAACTCAAAGCTATTTGTCCTTACTGTATTGCCTCTGCCTTATTTGCATTAACTATGTTAGTGCTAACTGTTACAGGTAAGGATTGGGAAGATATTGGACAACTTTTATTTACGGCTTTGATTGTGGCAATGGTAACGCTAATTGGGACTTTAGGAGTTTATTCTCAAGTCAGCCCATTAAGTAATATTACTGAATCAACTGATGGTAAACCCACAGCAATTACCTTTACTCCTAAAGAACAACCAAATCCTCAATTTGGCTGGGAAATTACCACTAAATCTGGTGAAGCGGAGATTGCTTTAGCTCAACATCTTGTTAAAGTTGGTGCTAAGGAATATGTAGCTTATTGGTGTCCACACTGTCACGAACAGAAGCTACTTTTTGGCAAAGAAGCTTATACAATCATGAGTGAAAGTTCTACAGTAGAATGTGCTGGTGATAGTCCCAAAGGTAAACCAGAATTATGTAAAGCTGCAAAAATCGAAGGTTTCCCAAGTTGGGTTATTAATGGTAAAATCTATAGCGGAGTGCAGACTCTAGAGGAATTAGGAAAGATCACTGGTTATACAGGTCCGAAAAACTTTAAATATTTCCGCTAGAGCAATGATGACTTGGGCATTCTATCAGTTCTCTCAAACTCTTGAGCATTTGTGTAACCGTTACGGTTCCTTTCTTAGTGAGAATAACTGAAGAATATACATCAAAGACCTGTACTAAATGTGGTCACGTTCATAGAAAACTTGGTAGTTCTAAGAACTTTGTTTGCCCTAATTGCGGTTATGAAATACCGCGAGATTTTAATCGAGCCGTGGGGATTTTCCTCAAGGCAATGTGGGATACCACCTTTATCAACTCAGTTGGTAATGTTATACTGGATGTTCACGATGTCGGAGAATGTCTCGGTTAAAAGTATCAGATCAGACTACATCCAAAAAATCAATAATTAAACATCGAGTGTAGGGGTTTAGCACAATGCTAAACCCCTACTAAGTATTTACGTAAAATTTAGATTAGATATTAATTATTGTATTTAAGTAAATATACGGTTTTGGCTACTTATTCATGTTTGACATTAATTTTAAATTCAAGCCTGTCGCCCAGATGTAAGTTACAGTAATAGAGGACGAAAGAAATCTACTAATGCCCTTTCTGTTGGACAGGAAGCCCACACTGTACCGTCAGATTAGTGCGGGTAGTTCATAATATTCCACTAAGATGTGAGGGAATACAGCAACAGTTATCTGAGATTGGGCAATAATACTACATTTTAAAGACGTGAAGACCGATCTAGCTATTAGCCCAGATATTTTTACAATCATCGTATTAGACAGTAGTTTGTTATTCTAAAAGCTTATGCAGCCGACCAACCCTGATCAATTTACAGAAAAAGCCTGGGAAGCGATCGCTCATACACCCGATGTCGCTAAACAGTATCAGCAACAGCAGCTAGAAAGTGAACATCTGATGAAAGGGTTGCTGGAACAGGAAGGACTAGCCAGCGCCATTTTCACTAAAGCTGGCACAAATTTGCAAAAAGTTCGAGATCGCACCGAGCAATTTATCCAACGTCAACCCAAAGTATCGGGGACTAGTGCTTCTGTTTATTTAGGACGCAGTTTAGATACATTATTAGATCGGGCAGAAAAATATCGTCAAGAATTTAAAGACGAATTTATTTCTATTGAACATTTATTGTTAGGTTACGCCAAAGATGATCGGTTTGGCAAAAGTTTACTGCAAGAATTTGGTTTAGATGAAAACAAACTCAAAAATATCATTAAAGAAATTCGGGGGAAACAAAAAGTGACTGACCAAAATCCAGAAGGCAAATATCAATCACTGGAAAAATACGGACGTGACCTCACAGAAGCCGCTCGCAAAGGTCAATTAGACCCCGTAATCGGTCGTGATGATGAAATTCGCCGCACAGTACAAATTCTCTCCCGCAGAACCAAAAATAACCCGGTTTTAATTGGTGAACCTGGCGTGGGGAAAACGGCAATTGCGGAAGGTTTGGCACAGCGCATTGTAGCGGGTGATGTTCCCCAATCTCTCAAAGATCGGAAACTCATCAGTTTAGATATGGGGGCTTTAATTGCGGGAGCAAAATTCCGAGGTGAATTTGAAGAACGTCTCAAAGCCGTATTAAAAGAAGTCACCGAATCTGGTGGGAATATTGTATTGTTTATTGATGAAATTCATACTGTTGTCGGTGCAGGTGCAAGCCAAGGGGCTATGGATGCGGGAAATTTATTAAAACCAATGTTAGCACGAGGTGAATTACGCTGTATTGGGGCGACAACTTTGGATGAATACCGCAAATATTTGGAAAAAGATGCCGCTTTAGAAAGACGCTTTCAACAAGTTTATGTAGATCAGCCCAACGTTCAAGATACAATTTCCATTTTACGCGGTTTGAAAGAACGTTATGAAGTCCATCACGGGGTGAGAATTTCTGATAGTTCCCTCGTCGCTGCGGCCACTCTCTCTAATCGTTATATTAGCGATCGCTTTCTGCCCGACAAAGCCATTGATTTAGTAGATGAAGCCGCTGCTAGACTCAAGATGGAGATTACCTCCAAACCCGAAGAACTGGACGAAATAGATCGGAAAATCCTGCAATTAGAAATGGAAAAACTCTCTTTACAAAAAGAAAGTGATCCTGCTTCCCGTGAGCGTTTAGAAAGATTAGAAAAAGAACTCGCTGACCTCAAAGAAGATCAAAGAACCCTTAGCACACAATGGCAATCTGAAAAAGGGATTATCACCAAAATTCAATCAATTAAAGAAGAAATTGACCGAGTTAATTTAGAAATTCAACAAACCGAAAGAGACTACGATCTTAACCGGGCTGCGGAATTAAAATATGGCAAATTAACAGACTTACATCGGCAATTACAAGCCGTAGAAACCGAACTTTCTCAAACTCAAAAAACCGGAAAATCACTATTACGCGAAGAAGTTACAGAAGCCGATATTGCCGAAATCATTTCTAAATGGACAGGGATTCCCCTGAATAAATTAGTCGAATCAGAAAAAGAAAAACTCCTGCATTTAGAAGATGAATTACATCACCGGGTTGTCGGTCAACATGAAGCCGTTACCGCTGTCGCAGATGCCATTCAACGTTCTCGCGCTGGACTTTCTGACCCCAACCGTCCCATTGCGAGTTTTGTCTTCCTCGGTCCAACTGGTGTCGGTAAAACCGAACTCGCTAAAGCCCTAGCTGCTTATATGTTTGATACAGAGGAAGCTTTGGTGCGGATTGATATGTCCGAATATATGGATAAACATAATGTTTCCCGTTTAATTGGTGCGCCTCCTGGCTATGTCGGTTATGAAGAAGGAGGACAATTAACCGAAGCCATTCGTCGTCGTCCCTACGCGGTGATTTTATTTGACGAAATCGAAAAAGCCCACCCCGACGTATTTAATATTTTCCTGCAAATCCTTGATGATGGTAGGGTGACAGATGCCCAAGGTCGCACAGTAGACTTTAAAAATAGTATTATCATCATGACCAGTAACATCGGTTCTCAATATATCCTAGATATATCTGGAGATGATACTCGTTACGATGAAATGCGTAATCGTGTGATGGAAGCAATGCGAAGTAGTTTCCGTCCAGAATTCTTAAACCGTTTGGATGAATTGATTATTTTCCACAGTTTACAAAAATCCGAATTGCGGAATATTGTTCAGTTACAAGTAGATAGGTTAAAACAAAGATTAACTGACCGGAAAATATCTTTGAAATTATCCAGTTCTGCCCTTGACTTTTTAGCCGAAGTAGGATATGATCCCGTTTTTGGGGCAAGACCATTAAAAAGAGCTATTCAGCGGGAACTAGAAACCCAAATAGCCAAAGCCATTTTACGCGGTGATTTCAGCGACGGTGACACCATTTTTGTAGATGTCCAAAATGAGCGTCTTGCCTTTAATCGCTTACCCGCAGAAGTGTTTACAGGTTAGATTTGAGAGTCCCTTCAAGTCAGGGAATAAATTCCCTGTCTAAAAGCTAAAGTCGGTTAAAACCGACTACTTTGGCGTAAGTAGGATAATTTTTGATTTTGAGTTAACCAGAGTGGGTTTTAAGAGGTTGTTTGAAAAGTTTTAGGTTGTGATTTTAGGCACTTACAGATCACCCCTAACCCCCTTTTCAAAGGGATCTAAAAATATCAAATTCTTACTCTCTGAGACTCTGCGCCTCTGCGTGAGATAGACGGGAAAACCTTGTGAATTACCGCAGTTTAGCAGTGATCATTGGTGTCAACTTAACGTAAAACCATAACCCATCCAAAGTTCTTTATCCCAAATTTAGCTGCTAACTGTTGCTTAGTATAAGTTCCAGTAGGGATTGTCGGATTGAAAAAACCTGGATAGAAAAATTTTTTTACAAGCTCAAACTTCGCTCCTACTGCAAACCTGCCAACACTTTTCATAAAATCATTTTTGTCTACTCCAACTGAAGTTGGCACAGGTAGTGTTGCAGGACGAATCAGTTTATCATCAACAAGATTACTAGGAGTTGATTTAGTTCCATACAAATACAAATTGGTAATTTCTGCTGGTGTTAAATTTGCCATGATGACCCTCCATTATTAATTTCACATTTTACGTTTTACCATCGGATTGCACCACAATTTTGTGGTGCATTTTCAAACTTAATTATTTTTGATTTTTGACTACCTTTATCATCCAGATAACGGACTTCAAAATTAAGAACTATGGCATCACCAGAATTATATCCAGTGATGCGATCTAAAAAATTAGCCGGTGGAAGGTCATATCCTCCCCCAGGATTTACTTGGCAGCAATTCTGATTTTTTTGGATAAATTCCTCAAAATTATCGTACCTAATTTGCCTATAATACTGAGTTCCTTTATCTACGGTTTCTATTGGGATACGTTCTCTGTTATTTTGATAATTGAATGCCATCTGAATTTTTTCTTTGTCACTTAGATAGCGCATTTGCTTAAAGCAAAATTTTGAATAATTTAGACCAAAATACAAAGTAGTAACGGATACTATTGTACTACAGACAGTTGTTAGCCAAAATCTAAGAGTCATACTTGTTGCTAATTTTTTAGCATAAGAAGAGGTAGAGCCAAATAATATTGTTTGTCAATTTTTGATACAAAAAATAGCAACTAGAATAACTAGGCTAAAATTTGTTGTATTCAATGACACTAAATCGAATGTGATTTTAAAAGTTTATCGAACCCATGTCAATCTGTCTAAAGACATAGATTAAAAGTTTTTTAGTAAAATTAAGCACAATTCAGATAAAGCATCGCACTGAGAAAGGGAGTTGTGGAAATAACCCCCTGACTTAATGCTTTATGACTGGACAAATTAAAATGTTTAATTGTGATAAAAAATTTAATTTGTGCCTATTAATTTTTAAACGAGGTAAGCGATTTATGATATCATTTAATGACAGTTGATTTTAATCTATAAGGAAATAGTAAAAATGCTGGCAAGTTACATTGATAAAGCAATGGAATTAGCAGTTTATGAAATTATTGAAGATGATGGTACTTATTGGGGTGAAATTCCAGGTTTACAGGGAGTATGGGCAAATTACAAAACATTAGAAGGTTGTCGGCGTGAGTTAAAAGAAGCGTTAAGTGATTGGTTAGCTTTGCGTTTACGTTTAGGTTTAGATATTCCTCTAATTGAGGATATTAACTTAAATCAAATTACACAGCTTGTATAAAATGCCTAGATTAACGCCTGTTTCTTGGAATGATTTGGTAAAGCGTTTGCGTGAGTTGGGTTTTGAAGGTCCCTATGCTGGTGGGAGACATCCACAAATGCGACGGGGTGAGGTAACTGTGATTATTCCTAACCCCCATGAAGGTGATATTAGTGTGAGTTTGTTATCAAGAGTATTACGACAAGCAGGTGTTTCAAGAGAAGAATGGTTAGGAGGATAAACGCGATCGCTCTTCTTTATAAACTATAACGGTTCACTTCCCTAACTCATGAACTGCATTTCTCTGTTTTGTACTTACTTGTCATAGTAGAAAAGGCAGTTGTTGATGAAATAACCCTTTTTATCCAGTGTTCTTTTGTGCTTGAAATTTTTACACCGATAAGTTAACATGAAATATCATGAGAATTTCATGGAGAGTAACAATAATGCTTGATGCACGGGAAATTTACCCCCTTTCAGACTTTCAGCGCAATGCTAGACAGTTTATTGAACAAATACAGTCGAGTCATAAACCAATTATTCTCACCGTTAATGGTAAAGCATCCGTGATCATGCAGGATGCAACATCTTATCAAGAATTACTCGATGAGTTAGAATTAGCAAGGTCAGCCGCAAAAATTCGTCAAGGCATAGCTGAAGCCGCTGCTGGAAAAGACAAAAGACGGTAGAAGCATTAGAAGAATTACGGTTAAAGCATGAAATACCTCGTTAGAATTACTCCAATAGCACTAGACGATGCGGAGGAATTTTATTTGTGGATTTCTCAAGATTCTCCTGTAAATAGGGCTAATTGGTTTAATGGATTACTTACTGCAATTGATACTCTTGCTTCCATGCCTCACCGTTGTCCGATCGCACCAGAAAAGTGACCATTAGTATCAAATTAAGCTACAAATCGGTTATCAGTGAAAGCAAATAAAAAATTTACTTACAGCAAATTGTCATCAAACCTGGAACAAGAACCCCACCCCCAACCCGCAAGCGATGAGGGGGCTAGGATGTACCTTATATGACTGGAAATCGCTGTAAATGAGAGAATTAATAGTTTCAAACCCACATAGGGTGCGGGGGAAAATAACCCAACTTAAAATGAAGAACCAGGTTCTTCCAAAAATTTGCTATTATTGATGATTACAAAGCACCTGTCGCATTTTACATAGATTTGCTGGTAACTCCAAATTCATTGCTTGTTCAATAAAAATTGAGGGGATGGGAATATTGGGAGTGGCTTGTACCGTATAAGCTAAGAGAGTACCATTACCCATATCTTTAAGTTCTAACTTGGCGTGAAAATCTGTAAATGAGCCTTTTTCCATCTGAAAGTGGATTTGCTGTCCTAATACTTCCACCACACTCAGATAAATTTCTACTTGGGCTGTAAAAAATAAAAAAGCTTTTTGTGCCGCTTGATACAGCCGTTTAACATCACCTCTAGATATAACTTCGCTTTTAGTAACATCGGGAAAATATTGTACCCAACGGGGGTAATCTGTAATTTGTTGCCAGACATGGGATCTAACTAGTGGTACATACATACAAGCGGTAACAGCACCACCCCAGTTAGTATGAGAGCGAATTTCTGTGAAGACTTCTCCCTGAATGAGTAATCTTTGCTGATCTTGACTCCAAAGGGTATCTAATAGAGGTAGCTTGGCGTAAGCGACATTTTTAAGATTTGAGGTTGACATATATAATGCAGATATAGTGATTTTGGTAACTTTTTAAGTGATTAACCTTGATGATTTCATTGAGTTTAACTCACTTAATTCTAATTACAGTTCAATTTATGGAGTTTTCGCAGATAATTAGTCTCAAGTTCATTTTCAATAATAGTACCTTCGCCATTTTTTGTAGGTTGGGTTGAACGAAGTGAAACCCAACGCATTTGTTGGGTTATGGCTCCACCACACTATGGCTAACGCCTCCCTTCAGGGATACATGAACGTGCCTCAATCCAACCTACGAATCAAGGCTTTTTTCAATTTGGCGAAGGTATTGCAATAATGAAATTATGATTGCTACATCCAGTATAAATTAGGTTTGAGAAAAAAATATAATGACTCAATCATCTTTAAATGGAAAATTAATCCAGGGTTTTGGGATTCTTTTGGGTATGAGTGTATCCTTGTTTGTACTCAGAGGCTTGGGTATTCTTACTTTCTTTCCTGGAGGTGTAATTGTTTTACTGTTCTTTGGAGCGATATCTTTGGCAATTTTCAGTTACTTTCAACGAAGATGGTGGCGTTTTTAACTATTTAGGACTTACGCACTAGACAAATTAGATATCATCTGCATTAATCAAAATTAATTATTTTTGGCATATTACTAGGGTTATTCAGATGAAAAAACTTTGTTAATTGTGGGCAAATTATCGGGTATGATGCACCCGACAAGAGATAAAACCCACAAATCAAATTTTATCAAATCTGTCAATGCGTAAGTCCTATGATCATCAAATCCCCGCTTTTTCAAGCGAGGAGTCAGTATTAATTACCGACACTGACGATATTTCACGTGGTAAACTAAACCGCGATGGGCGAGATCAAAAGAGTCGACAGTGGCCATCCCTTGACCACTAGCGATCATCGCAGCATTCACCCGCATATTTACACTATCACCACAGGCTGACCAGACATCACCTACAGTCACTAATTTATCTCGAACGTTGTACTCAGTTTCCCCTCTAAAGGTTCTAGAAAAGACGGGGCCACGCTGACCGGCAAAAAAGTATTCTGCTCTTAGTTTCCCCGTTGTACCGGGAGCAACATAGCCCCGATAATCAGCATCGTAGAGGGAAATTTGAAACCCTTGGGGTACTTGAATCGGAATGCTCAAATTACAGCTTTTGCGTGCTTCTGATGATTTATTTCCCAGAGCGATAAATTGATCAAATAGAATACTTAGCTCTTGACCATCGGGACTAACGTTGACACTAGCAGATCCTTCAGGGCAACCATTACCACCATATCCTGCACCTACGATTTTAACTTTGCTGTCAGCAAAGGCAGGCCCGACAGAAGCTATCATCAGTGCAGCGGCAGCCAGAGAAGCTTGTACAAACTTGATAGATTTATTCTGGAAATTTTGATGATTCATAACTTATGTGTTTTGAGTATTTTCAGTAGTGTTATTACAAATGTCAACGGTCGAAGGAAAGTTGTTGTTAAGTAATTGGACAAAATAATTACACAAAAATTTGCTCTGAAATCCTTTAGTAATTAAGGATTGGCAGATAATTAATATGTAATTAATTTTGTCTGATTACTTATCACAACCTTATGAACATCAAGGCTGACGTTAGGGTGAATTTGTTCCCTTAAAACCAAATTAGCAAACAAACTTAACTTTTTCTATCATTCTCATTCAGCAACCCCAACTGTCACAGATTAATGTTTTTGAATTAATTATTAAGGTGTATAAAAATGACAAAATATATATGTAAGGTTTGTGGTTATATCTATGACCCAGAAGCAGGTGATGAAGATAGCGGTATAGCACCAGGAACAGCTTTTAAAGATATTCCAGATCATTGGGGTTGTCCAGTTTGTAGTGCCCAAAAAGATGACTTTGAGTTATACGAAGAGTAATATGGATGGATATTACAGAAACTTTTGATTTTGAAGTTGTTATCCTTGCAAATTGTAGTTATTGGTGGTGGGGCGGCGGGATTCTTTGGTGCGATCGCTTGTGCTGAAGCTAATCCTCAAGCCCAGGTTACTTTAATCGAAGCTAGTCGTCAACCTTTGGCGAAAGTTCTCATTTCCGGTGGAGGACGTTGTAACGTTACTCATGCTTGTTTTGAACCCAAAATTTTAGTTCAGAATTATCCTAGAGGTGGTAAAGCCCTGTTGGGTGCATTTACCCGGTTTCAACCTCTAGACACCATAGCTTGGTTTACGGAACATGGGGTGAATATAAAAACGGAAGCTGATGGCCGGATGTTCCCAATTACAGATCGTGCAGAAACCATTGCTGAATGTTTAATTAAGGCGACTTTTGATGCCAAAATAGAACTTTGTATTGGCACACCTGTTACCGCTGTCACTCGCAAAAATGCCGGGTTTGAAATTCTGCTCAAATCGGGAGAAACGAAAGAATGCGATTGCTTACTTTTGGCTACAGGTAGCAGTTTAGCAGGTTATAAAATCGCTAGAGAATTAGGTCATGACATCCAACCCCCTGTACCTTCTTTGTTCACCTTTAATATTGCAGATCCTCAACTGCGGGAATTAGCAGGAATTAGTGTTAATTCTGTAAATCTGCGCTTACCTGGGACTGGAAAAACCCCATTCCAACAAACAGGCCCATTGTTAATTACCCATTGGGGTGTGAGTGGTCCAGCAGTATTGAAACTTTCGGCTTGGGGGGCGAGAATTCTCCATGAAAACCGCTATCAACATAAATTATTGATTAATTGGTTGCCAGATTTATCCCAAGAGGAAGTGAGACAAAAACTTTTAACAGTCAAAGCTGAATGGGGACAAAAAGCGATCGCCCTCCATCGTGGTGTAGACTTACCACATCGGCTTTGGCAATATCTTATCAATCGTACCCATATTCCCACAGAAGAACGTTGGGCAACCATATCCAACAAAACCCTAAATCAACTAGTCCTAGAAATCTCCCAAGGAGAATACCTAATTACAGGTAAAGGCGCATTTAAAGAAGAATTTGTCACCTGTGGAGGAGTCAACCTCAAAGAAGTCAACTTCAAAACAATGGAAAGTAAAATAGTCCCCGGCTTGCATTTTGCCGGTGAGATATTAGATATTGATGGTGTTACAGGTGGCTTTAACTTCCAAAGTGCTTGGACAACAGCCTACTTAGCCGGTCAATCCATGACAAAATCAACAGAAGATAACTAATTTCTTCCTTTGCGCCTTTGCTCCTTTGCGTCTGGGCGCGAAACAAAAATCTATAAATCGTGTTAGCAAATCAATATGAAATTTAGTGAAATTCTCAATCAACTGGGTGATTATATTACCCAAAGTAGCCTTGACAATGATTTAGAAATTACTGGAATTGCAGCCCTAGACGAAGCGACATCTGGAACTCTCAGCTATATAGAAGGCTCTAAATTTGCTTCATTGCTCAATTCTACCAGTGCGAGCGCTGTAATTTTACCCCCAGATGAAAAATTGCAGAATCAAGCCACAGAAAAGGGGATAGCTTGGTTAACAACGAAAGAACCAAGACTGGTGTTTGCAAAAGCGATCGCTCTATTTTATCAACCCTACCATCCTACTCCCGAAATTCACCCCAGCGCGGTCATTCACCCCACCGCCAAAATTGGTGATG
Organism: Anabaena sp. AL09; assembly: GCF_001672255.1. NCBI lineage: Bacteria > Bacillati > Cyanobacteriota > Cyanophyceae > Nostocales > Nostocaceae > Anabaena > Anabaena sp. AL09. Next base: position 2,042 of record NZ_LJOQ01000074.1, on the reverse strand, counting down.
ATGTTTATATTGGCGCTCATGTTGTCATTTCTGAAGCTGTGGAAATTGGCAATTATGCCATTATTCATCCCAATGTTGTCATTTATCCAGAAGTCAAAATAGGCGATCGCACTACCCTACACGCTAATTGTACCATCCACGAACGCAGCCAAATCGGTGCAGATTGCGTTATTCATAGCGGTGCTGTCATTGGTGCAGAGGGATTTGGCTTTGTGCCTACCCGCACCGGTTGGTTTAAAATGGAACAATCAGGCTATACAGTTTTAGAAGATAGGGTAGAAGTAGGTTGTCATACAGCCATAGACCGTCCCGCTGTGGGGGAAACCAGGGTGGGCAAAGATACTAAAATTGATAATTTAGTCCAGATAGGACATGGTAGTCAAATTGGGGCTGGTTGTGCCATAGCAGGTCAAGTAGGCATGGCGGGAGGGGTAAGACTAGGAAATCGGGTAATTTTAGCTGGACAAGTGGGAATTGCCAATCAAGCTAAAATCGGGGATGGGGCGATCGCCTCTGCTCAAACTGGTATTCACGGCAATGTCGCACCGGGGGAAATTGTCTCAGGTACTCCAGCAATGCCGCACAAAGTGTACATCAAGGCAGCAGTAATTTATAATCGCTTGCCAGAAATATATCAATTCTTTAAACAATTAAAACGCAAATCAGGTGATGAATAATTGTCAATAAAGAATGAGATTCCGTTCTATAAAACTTACCCAAAATTACCAAAGTCTAGACACATCTGGACAGCGATAATCTTAGTGTTTATTTCCTGCTTCATCGCGGTCTTAGAATGACTTCCAATCTTGTTTGCCCGCTCCACAGACAATCTCGGTAGAACTTACCGTTTCTGACCGTAGTTCCTAAAAAGAACCCCACGCAGTTGCTACTCTGATCACTAACCTGTTAAGGTGCTTGTGTGGCAATTGCTAATCTTGCTCCTTTTACCTGCCGCACCCGATCCATCACTACCACGACTTGACCATGAGTAGCACTTTGATCGGCATTGATAATCACTACCACTTCCGTATTTTTGCCCATTAATTCCTGTACCTTTACTGGTAAAGTTTCCAAAGTTACTGGCTGGCGATTTAAACTCACATTCCCTGCTGAATCTACAGTAACGGTAATTGGTGCGGCTGATGATTGGGCTTTGGCTGTTGCTGCTTTAGGTAAATTAACTGGCAATCCTTCAGAACGATGTAAAAATAAAGTGGACATAATAAAAAATGTCAAAATAGCAAAGATGACATCAATCATCGGCACAATATTAATCTGGGCTGGAACATCCGGTTCATCTGGTAGACGCATAGGATCTATCCCCTCTTTCATAGTGACGACGATAAAGCAATTCTAACTGACCACCATATTCTTGAATCCAAGCAATTTGTCGCAAATACATTCCCCGAAAGCTATTCGCAAAAAACAAGGTAATAATAGCTACGACTAATCCCGATGCTGTGGATACTAAGGCTTCACTAATCCCAGCGGTAACACCAGCGGTTTTTGTCCCACCGACATCACCAATATTTAATGATGCAAAAGAGCCAATTAAACCCAAAACTGTCCCTAATAATCCCAGCAAGGGAGCTAAACCAATAATTGTATCAAAAATATTTTGAAACCTTTTTAATAACGGGATTTCTGCCTGGGCCTCACTTTCTAAAGCCAAGCGGAATTCCTCTGGGTTGGGTTCTTCCAATTCTAAAGCCGCCATAAAAATTCGCGCAATCGGTAAATCAGCATTTTTGTGTAGTATATCTAGAGAGGTAACTACATTACCTTGACGATAAAAACTTAACACCTGCTTGACTACGCGATTCTGACGGCCACTAATTCCTATCCAAAACGTAATCCGTTCCAGAATGAGAGTGATTCCTAAAACCGAAAAAAATAGCAGTGGCCACATAACTACGCCACCGGCTTTGAATAAGTTACTAATTTCCATTGACTGATACTTTTAACCGAGACATTCCCCGACATCTGAGATATCGTGAATATCTAGTATAACATCACCAACTGAGTTAGTGAAGGTGGTATCC
>NZ_LJOQ01000073.1:0-16552 GCF_001672255.1 Anabaena sp. AL09 | reverse complement strand
CGAGCGCCCATATTTTAATCACCTCAGTAGATTGATTTTCCGTATTTACTTATCTTTACATAGTTTGATTTCTTTGCGCCGACTTACTTAGGTTAAGTGCGTTGGAGTTAAAAATATATGGGACTCCTATGGGATTTTGGCACAAAACTACCATAGCATAGGGATCAGTGTACAAGTCTTATAGGAAAGAATGATCAGTCAGCATTTAGAAACTACGACACTTGTAGTGTGAGTATTGCAGCAACAGTCAATATATTTACCAACAAGCTATATTGCCTGATAGATAAAAATAAATTATGTATATAGTTCGTTGATTAATTACAAATTATATTATTTGGAGATGAAAATGTTGTGACAAATCAAGTAAATACCCAATCAGTTCTGACATTTGATGGTCAAGATGACTACATAAATTTTGGCAAAAATGATATTGGTGGTGTGTTTGCTCAGGGGAGTTCAGCCTTTACGATTTCCGGATGGGTGAATCCGCATCAACTCACCAATAAAGCAACTACATACGGGTCACACAATGTATTTTTTGCCCGTTCTTCAGACCGATACAGTGATAATTTTGAATTTGGCATCAGTGAAGAAGGTAATTTAGATGTATACATTGATGAAAATATTGACAATGTTATTAAAACCTTTGGCAATGGAGAATTAACCATCGGACAATGGCACTTCTTTGCCATTGTTTTTAATGGCGGTCAACTGACTATATATCTTGATGACCATGAATATACTGGGTCTTTGACAGGTTCTTCTTTGAACAAAGCAACTAGTCCTATAACCATGGGGGCGACTTTACACAATAATGTATACTTTACAGGACAGTTGGCAAATATTAGCGTCTGGAATTATCCCTGTACTCAAGACCAAATCCAAACGCATCGCTCTAGTCCTCTAGTTGGAAATGAACCAGGATTAGTAGCCTACTGGAGATTAAACGAAGGAGAAGGAACAACTGTCCAAGACCAAAGTGGAAATACCCATAATGGAACCTTGTATGGTAATCCCAGTTGGAATTTAGCACAAGTTCTATTTGCGATCGCACAATCATCCAGCGAGGGACACAGACCAAGTAGTTCACCTGCAGAGATAGCCGAAATCGCCCAAACTACCGAATACCCAATCCCAGACAATATTCAACAACAGGAACAAGCGCAAACACCCTCTAAAGAGGAATCGAAACAAACTATGAATAATACAGCAAATCCCAAATATAAAATACTTGCTATTGATGGCGGTGGTATTCGGGGTATTATCCCCGCAATCATCTTGACTGAAATTGAAAAGCGGACACAAAAACAGATTTTTAGTTTGTTCGATTTAATTGCAGGTAGTTCCAGCGGAGGAATTCTCGCACTCGGACTAACTAAACCGCGATTAGATTTAGCAGGATCTGATAGCCCACCCGTCGCCCAATACAGTGCTGAAGAACTTCTGCAAATATATTTGGAATATGGGGCTGAGATATTTTACGAGCCATTCTGGGAACAATTACTCGGACAGATAGAGGATATATTCGTTCAACCAAAATATTCTTCAGAGGGGAGAGAAGAAATTATCAAGCAATATTTTGGCGACAGCCCTTTAGAAAATAATCTCAAAGAAGTTTTCGTAACGAGCTACGATATCGAGCAGCGAATTCCCATATTCTTTACTAATAAGCTCGAAAAACAACAGACTAAATCGAAAAAGTTTCGCAAGTTATGCCTAGGTTTTACGCTCACAGATGCAGCATTGGCAACTAGTGCAACTCCGACTTATTTTGCTCCCTATCGTGTTTCCAGTTCCCATAATACCAACGGCTTCTATACATTAGTGGATGGGGGATTAGTTGCGAATAATCCCGCTAATTTGGCTATTTTAGAGGCGCAAATTAGTAGGCAAGAAAATCAACAAGCCCTGAATATAGAGGATATCTTGGTAGTATCCTTGGGTACCGGTTCCCTGACCAGTGTCTACCCTTATGACCAAGTGAAAAATTGGGGACTATTGCAATGGACAAAGCCGCTGTTAAATATGGTGCTTGACGGCGGGAGTGAAGTAGTAGCTGGAGAATTAGAACGGTTGTTTGAGGCTACTAATAAATGTCATAAAACTTCTTATTATCGGTTTCAACCATTCTTAAAAAGTGAACTCGAAGATATCGATAATGCCAAACCAGAAAATCTGCGCCAATTACAAACTTTAGCGAATATACTGATTCAAGAAAAAAATCAAGAAATCGATGAATTGTGTAGTATCTTGTCAAGCTAGGGACTTCCAAAATAAAAAATATCCCATATTTAGGGTGCGTCAGCCGAACGGTTATTAATTGAAATCACAGATTGATAAGATTGTCAGCAAAAGTATCACAATTTTAGGTAATTACAATGGACGAAATCGTTAAAAAATTGGCTGGTCTGGGTCTTCCTGGCATAATTCTCGTGGTTTTAGCAGTTTCATCAGCAGGTAGTAATGCTGCTATTGTTGCTACCCTCACATCTGTGGGAGGACCGTTTGGTATCCTCGGAGGTATAGGTCTGCTTGGTCTGACAACAGTTGTAGGGGATACTGTAGCAGGCTATGGAATTGAAGCTATTCTCAAGGCTATATATACAGAACGTAGCAAAACCGAATCAGTCAGATTTCTGCTCAAAGAAATTAAAGATTTGCCTATTTCAGACGACCTAAAACTCAAACTGAAAAATCACCTCAGTCCCGAAGCCAATACTTCTGCTGAAGCACCAGCAGAACCAAGGGAAGTGGAAATTGTCGAGGAATAATTTCTGGATTTACCCATCTGTCACAGTCAGTAACTCAGCCCTAAAGGGACTGAACTTGCAAGAAAAGCAGAAACTTACACAAATATAGTTCTGTTTCCCTTTTTTACGACCATTTTTATTAATTCATATTGGGCGTGAGTCAAGTGGTAGGGTATGCTTTACTCATGTTACTCTCTTTTGTGCTGTGTTCTTTCTATTCACAACTTACACTGGGAGAGCTTTTTTACTCACTCACCGACTTTTCAAACACCCTCTTAAATTGTTGGGCATTTTGGCTCTACGTTTGGAGAAGAATGTTTGCTAAAAGACTTGTTTTTTAGTAAAAACTATGGAATACTTCTAATATAGTACGCTAATCCGACCAACAAACCGTAGTTAATTTAAAGCCCTGGTAGTTTACCAGTCAAAAATGTAAATCGTAGGAGTGAAATTGCTTCACTTCTATCTTTGGCTGTCATTCAACTTGCGATTTTTGCAATTAACTAAAAATTCAAACAAATCCTAATCAAGGAAAGGAAAGTATTTTATGAGTAACATTCAACTTTATTACACTAAAGGTTCTACTTTCTCCCAAAGAACTCGTGTGGTATTACTGGAAAAAGGAATTGATTTTACACCCATTGAAATTGATTTACAGAACAAATCAGAAGCTTTTACCCAAGTTTCTCGTTACGGTAAAGTTCCAGCGATTAAGCACGGAGATGTAGAAATATACAGTTTTAGAAAAGTTCCGTAATTTTACACTGCCAACAGAAACACCCAAATTGCAGCAATGGTGGGAAAATTTGCGCCAACGTGAATCCATTCAACAAGTTGCTAATCCTACAGAATTCTATGTAGAGAGATTTGCTAAAATTCTTGGTTTAACAGTCCCAACGGCGTAAAATGCGGTTTCTAATATTACTGCTGATTCAGGTAGTTGCACTCATATCACTATTTACCAATTCACCAGCATTAGCAGATACCATTAGCTCCTTCGTGGTTCGTTCAAAGATTAAGTTTCGCGCAAAGGCGCAAAGAAGCAAAGGCGCAAAGTTGTAGATTTTTTATACAAGGTTATTTTATGTTACATTCAATTTTGCGGGTGCTGTCTCTATTTTTCCTACAGGTTTAAAGTTAACTGTTAAACAGATTTGGCAACCTCTTCGTAATATTCGTTTGGTTGTTTTGTCGCTATTAACAAATTTTGTTTTAGTGCCACTTTTTGTATATTTGCTGCTGCAAGTAATACCTGTTAATGAACCTGTGAAAGATGGTTTTATCATTATGGCATTAGCATCTGGTCCGCCAGCTTTACCTAAACTTGCCCAAATAGTTAAGGGGGATTTAGCTTTTGCTACAGGGTTGATGATGATGTTAATGTTCGGTACTGTTTCTTATATGCCGATTGTATTACCATTAGTTTTAGAAGGTGTAGAAGTCAATTCTTGGGATATTGCTAAACCTTTAATAGTGATGATGATCATACCTTTGGTAATTGGGTTATTAATTAAGAATAAATCGGAAGATATAGCTCTTGGTTTGCAGACTATTATCTTCAAGATATCTAATTTTGGATTGCTTTTAGGTTTAGGAGTGAGGTTGATTGTACATTTCCATGAAATTATTATGGCTCTACCGCTCCCTTTATGATATTTTCGGTAAAATATCCCTGAAACCCCTACACCGATTGGATTTGATTTAGATTAAACCCATGTACACCAATGGTTTTGGATATATTAAAAGGATGTTTGATCATAAGGGGAACGGTAGAACCATTATTATTTTATTGACAAATGGTGTGATCTTTGTTTGTGCTATTTTTATTATCTTTTCTTTTACTGTGGGTTATCTTTTGGGTGGTCCTGGTATTGATACTCAAAGAGTTCTAGGAGTAGGAACTGCACAACGCAATTTTGCCGCAGCATTGTTAATAGGTACGAGTAATTTTGATGATCCGAATGTGATCAGTGTGATTATGGTGACGAGTTTATTAATGATGGTATCTGTTCTGATTTTGGGTAAAAACTTACCAGAATTAGATCAAGAACAGGGTGTAGATTTGGAAAAGGTAGAGGTTTCGTGATGACATAATTGCTGGTTATGGAGTTGGTTTTTTTGGCTGATGATATGTATGACGATGCTTACAGCAGATTTCGCTCTAATGAGGTACTTATGTAGCGGGCAAGATGCCCGCACTACAAGAGTTTCATGATTCAAGTGGGTTTTGTCTGTGTAGCCGAGATTTATAATCGTCAGGACTTAATATTACATCCTTTCTAAAACCTTAATTCCCAACAAAGATAATCCCAACTTGAGAGTTTTTGCAGTTAAATCACATAACATTAACCGCGAAGTTCTAGCAGGTTCTTCTGATTTGAGAACAGGGCAATTTTCATAGAACTTATTAAACTTATCGCTGAGTTGATACAAATAATCACACAAACGATTTGGTAATAAATCCTGTTCTACTTCCTTAATTACTTCATCAAGTTGTAGAAGATGTTTAGCTAAAGTTAATTCTGCATCTTCTTTTAGTAAGATTTGGCGATTTATTCCTAAGTTGGTAAAATCAATATTCCCTTGACGACTAATTCCTTGAATTCTCACATAAGCATAGAGAAGATAAGGGGCTGTATTGCCTTTGAGAGATAACATTTTGTCATAACTAAAGACATAACTACTGGTGCGATTTTGGCTTAAATCTGCATATTTAACCGCACTAATTCCCACAACTTCCGCGACATTTTGCATAAATTCTTCTGGTTCTGTGCGTTCATCTTCTTGTAATCTATTTTCTATGTCTGCACGAGCGCGGTTAATAGCTTCATCTAACAAATCTCGTAACCGCACAGTATCCCCAGAACGAGTTTTGAATTTTTTGCCATCTTCACCTAAGACTAACCCAAAAGGAACATGAACTAATTCCACATCTTCAGGAATCCAATTTGCTTTTCTTGCTACTTGGAAAAATTGGGCAAAGTGGTTAGATTGTCCTTCGTCTGTCACATAAACAATCCGCTTGGCTTTATCTTCTTGAATGCGATAACCTAAAGCTGCTAAATCTGTGGTTGCATAGTTATAACCACCGTCAGTTTTTTGGACAATTAAAGGTAAAGGATTACCTTCCCTATTTGTAAAACCATCTAAGAAAACACATTTTGCCCCTTGACTTGATTCTAATAATCCCGTTGTTGCTAAATTTTCCACAACTTTTGGTAATAGTGGATTATAAAAAGATTCACCTCTTTCTATTAATTTGATATTCAGTAAATCATAAATGATTTGAAATTCTTTTCGAGAAGCTTTACAAATAGCAAACCATGCAGCTTTTGTCCATGTTGTTAGGAAATCTGATGAATCCCTAGATTGTAACCTTACTACTGCTTCACGGGATCTTTTTTGAAACTCCTCATTGTTATCAAATTTCTTCTTAGCTTCTCTATAGAATTCAACCAAGTCCCCTATATTTATATCACCCTCTAAAGAGTTGCCAAGAGAAGTTTCTATAAATGTAGCACCTTGTAGATCGGGATAACGATCAAAAAGATGAGTAATTAACATCCCAAATTGCGTACCCCAATCACCAACATGATTTAAGCGTAAAACATCATGACCACAAAATTCTAAAATCCTGGCAATGGAATCACCAATAATAGTCGAACGTAAATGGCCGACGTGCATTTCTTTAGCAATATTCGGACTAGAAAAATCAACAATTTGCTTTTGTGGATTTGTTGCTGTGGGTATTCCCAATCTAGCATCTATCTGAATCGCGTTAAGTTGTGCTTCTAAATAAGAAGTTTGTAATTTGAGGTTAATAAAACCAGGACCCGCGATTTCTGGAGGTTCACAAATATCAGAGACATCTAGTTTACTGACAATTTCCCCAGCAATAATTCTCGGTTGCTTTCCTAACTTTTTACTTAAAGATAAAGCCACATTAGCCTGATAATCACCAAATTTAGGATTACTGGCAGAAACCAAAATTGGATCTGTATTGGTATAATCTGTACCAAAAGCAGCTACTAAAGCCTGTGTTAATTTTAGTTTTAGTTGTTCTTGTGTAGCGTTCATTATGTAAATTGGATCTGTGTCAAAGGTGCTGTAATCCTTGATTTTAACTTGAAAATATAATCAATTAAAGAAAATTATCTAGGATAGATGGCAGCATTCAGCCAACGTCACCGTTTTTGTGACAACAAAACCTAAAAATTTTATCCTTGAAGATTTAGTCTGATGGCGGCTAAAATTGTTACGATAACTTCAGATTAGTTGTTGAAACCTTGATTCAATCTGAAACCTTAGAATTACTAGAGTGGCCTCGCTTGTGCCAGCACCTTTCCACCTTTGCGGCAACTAAGCTAGGGGCAATAGTTGCGCGTGACTTGCCGATTCCTGAAACCCAGGTAGAAAGTGAACAGTTATTAGCGCAAACCAAAGAAGTTTACGAACTGGAAAGTCGTTTACATCCAGGATTATCCTTTGAAGGAATCCAAGATATCGGTGATTCCCTAGAACGGGCAATACTTCAAAGTATTTTACCTGGAGAGGAACTATTAGCGATCGCTACCACCCTGGCAGGGACAAGAAATTTACGCCGTGTCATTGATAATCAAGAAAATGTCCCAGTTTTAAACGATTTAGTTTCCCAATTACGGACGTACCCAGAATTAGAACAGGAAATCCACCGTTGTATTGATGAACGGGGAGAAGTAACTGATCGCGCTAGTCAGAAAATGGGGGAAATTCGGGTAGAATTGCGGAAAATCCGCAGCCAAATTACTCAAAAACTCCAAAATATTATCCAAGCCAAATCGGGAGCAATTCAAGAACAGTTAATTACCCAAAGAAGCGATCGCTTTGTCATCCCCGTCAAAGCCCCCCAAAAGGACGCAATTCCCGGCATTGTTCATGACACCTCCACCAGTGGCGCAACCCTGTATATAGAGCCTAGCAGTGTCGTTCCCTTGGGTAATCAACTGCGGCAAATCTTCAGAAAAGAGCAAACCGAAGCCGAAGCCATTCGTCGGACTTTGACGGAGAAAGTAGCCGCAGTTACCCCAGATTTAGAAAGGTTATTAGCCATTGTCACCACCTTAGATCTAGCAGTTGCGAAAGCTCGTTATAGTCTGTGGATAGGTTCTAACCCCCCGCGCTTTATCAATCGTCAAGACAATGAAATTATCACCTTGCGAAATCTGCGCCACCCGTTATTAGTATGGCAACAGCAGCACGAACAAGGAAATCCCGTCATTCCGGTAGATTTGCTGATCAGTCCCCAAATTCGGGTAGTCACCATCACCGGACCAAATACAGGTGGAAAAACGGTAACTTTAAAAACCTTGGGATTAGCGGCTATCATGGCGAAAGTGGGTTTATTTGTTCCTGCCCGTGAACCCGTAGAAATGCCGTGGTTTTCGCAAGTTTTAGCTGATATTGGCGATGAACAATCTTTACAACAGAGTTTATCCACGTTTTCAGGACATATTCGCCGCATTAGTCGAATATTAGAAGCATTGGCGGAGAAAGGAGTCAGGAGTCAGGAGTCAGGAGTCAGGAGAAAGAAAGAAGAAGAGGAAGAAGTCAGGAGAAAGGAAGAGGAAGAGGAAGAAAAAGAAAAAATAAAACTACCAGTCCCCAGTCCCCAGTCCCTCGTATTACTGGATGAAGTTGGTGCAGGCACAGATCCGGTTGAGGGTAGTGCATTAGCGATCGCTTTACTCAAATATCTCGCCAATCATACCCAGCTAACAATGGCTAGTACCCACTTTGGCGAACTCAAAGCCTTAAAATATGAAAATCCTCAGTTTGAAAATGCTTCCGTAGAATTTAACGAAACCACCCTTTCACCCACTTATCGGCTATTGTGGGGGATTCCTGGACGTTCCAACGCCTTGAGTATTGCCTTGCGTTTAGGGTTAAAACCAGAAGTAGTAGCAGCAGCTAAAACTCAGGTTGGAGAAGCCACAGACGAGGTAAATCAAGTCATTGCCGGTTTAGAAGCCCAACGTCGCCACCAAGAAACCAAAGCCGCAGAAGCCCAAAAATTATTACGTCAAGCCGAACGATTATATAAAGAAGTTTCTGACAAAGCTGCTGCTTTAGAAGCCAGAGAAAAAGATTTGCGGGCTTCCCAAGAAATTGCCGTTCAACAAGCAATTACCCAAGCCAAAGGTGAAATTGCCCAAGTTATCCGCCGCTTGCAAAAAGGCACAGCCAACGGCCAAGATGCCCAACAAGCCACCGCATCCCTAAGTCAAATTGCCCAAAAATATGAACCTGCACCGCCACCTAAACCTAAACCTGGGTTTATGCCCAAAGTCGGCGATCGCGTGCGAATTCCCAAATTAGGGCAAACCGCCGAAGTCTTAACAATTCCTGATGCTGACGGCAATTTCGCCATCCGTTTTGGCATCATGAAAATGACAGTCCAACTCCAAGATATAGAATCATTAGATGGACAAAAACCCGAACCCATAGTTAAAGCAAAACCAGCCCCAGCCGTAGTTACACCACCACCAGCCCCAGCCATTCGCACCTCTCAAAATACTGTAGATTTGCGCGGAAAACGCGTAGCTGATGGCGAATATATCTTAGACAAAGCCATTTCTGAAGCCGCTGGACCCCTGTGGATTATTCATGGACACGGTACTGGCAAACTAAAGCAAGGAGTTCACGCTTTCTTACAACAACATCCCAGAATTACCCATTACGAACCAGCAGCACAAGCCGATGGTGGTAGTGGTGTCACTATTGCTCATATCTAAAGGGAACAGGGAACAGGCAAGAGGCAAGAGGCAAGAGGCAAGAGGCAAGAGGCAAGAGGCAAGAGGCAAGAGGCAAGAGGCAAGAGGCAAGAGGCAAGAGGCAAGAGGCACAACTAACAACTGTACGGGCGAAGCATTTGGAGAACTATTTTTGGCAATGACCGATAATTTATCTTCCAAATGCTTCGCCCCTACTAACAAATCTCGTTTCCAAATAGGTAACAACACCAGCGTCTTTCAGCTTAATCATCTATGCTAAAAGTTATGCACTCAACCGCTAATTCCACTATACCAAAATCAGCTTGGGAGGATTTAAATCAACTTCCAGCCTCGAATGCAATTCAATGGGAAAATATAAAAACTCAGTTAGATCTAGTGCTATTAGCCCTAGAAACCTTAACTGGTATTGGTTCAGAGGCAATGCTATCAGCCGCAGTTAGTCTGGATTTAGAATCAAAAGTACCAGATCGGGTAGCCCTGTGGCGATTGCGGCAATCGAATCCCCTTCGCAAAAGTCAAGGAGGACGAAAAAAATTAGATGTAGAAGAAGCGCGATCGCTAGTTTTAATTATCTGTTATCTCGCCAAGCAGCACCAGGAATTAATTCGCCGGGCTGTCGGTTTATTAGAGCAGATGACAGCAAATAAGCAACAACCTCACCAAACTGCGTTATTGGGAGATTATATAGATAGTTTTTGTAATACTTACCAAGAACGCATGGAAGAGGAAGAAGCCACTCCTGGGGATATACTTACCCACCTAGCCCTAAAACTGTTAATAAATTTACTCTTTTATAGTGCCGGCGGTGGACACCGTCGTTTGTGGTTAGCACTCATAGACCTTTCCACAAAATAATTTGTGATTTGCGATTTTCACTCCCAATCTAAAATCCAAAGTTCCCTATTTTTTTCGTTGAAATTGTTGTTATGTCTCTATCAAATCCTGTCATTCGTCGCTATACCCCCCCCACTTGCACACTAGAAATCTGGGCGGAAAACTCCCCTTTGTCCCGGTGGACAGACAAAACTATTATTAATGATCCTAGTTTTCGTCTGCAATTTGATGATCCACAACTACCAGAAGCACAGAAAATTATCATTCAGGGTGATCACCAGCAGCTAGAAGTTTTATGTAATATTGTTACCACTTACGTTCAAAAGCTGCTGCAACAATCTGCCGAAGATTTTAGTATCACTTTAGCAGGTAATGATTATCCCCATACAGGATCAGCAGCAGCGCCAGAATCGCCCGATATTCCCCCGTCTGCCTTTCCTACCCAAAATTTACGATCCTTTAACACTCAAATTCCCCAAACAAAAGTTTATTTAGAATCTAGTAGTAATTTAACTCACAAACTCTTTTTTGGTGATCTTGCTAACCAGACATCTGGACAGGTAATTCAACTGAGTTTACTACAACTATTTGATTTAGCAACAGCTTTAGATGAATACACATCTGATATCATTGTTTTACCAACTACTAGTAGTCAAACTGTCAGGCAGAATCTACCTAAGTGGGCCCCTATAGCCGCAGTTTTGGTATTAGCAGCCGGTTTAACACCATTTACCTGGCAATATGCCAAGAATATTCAGAAAAATCGGCAGAGAATAGCTAAAAATAGTTCTGAGTCCGTCAAACCAGTGGCGATAGAACCTTCTGTACAAGACACTACACCAACGCCGCCACTCCCTTTAATCACGCCTCAACCCCAACTGATACCACCACTTACTAACTTTAGTACGCCCTTACCGCCGCTTTCCGTTCCTAATACAACTATCCCTGGGACACCAACCACAACATCTCAGCCGTCATTAACCAAACCATCCAATACTTCTTCCTATCCTATTCCTCGACAAATTCTTGATAGCCCGAAAGTAGCAAAAGCCATACCAAATTCTTCAAGTATTCTGGCTAAAAAAGGCATGAATACCCCTAAATCTCAGAATTTGCCATCTAATATTTCCCCACCATCTCAGTCTGTTGCCACTATCCCCAACAATAGTTTTAGTAATCTTCCTAACATAATTCCCACTCCTTTTACTCCGGAATTACCGCAGGATACTGTAGGTATCGCTACGCCAGATCAGCCATCTCCAGCGGAAAATAAAGAGAATTTAATTAGGAAATTAAGAACTGCAACTAAAACTACGTCAGATACACAAGTTACTAATAATAAGACTTTATTTGATACACCTCAAGTAGCAGAAGCGAGAGAATATCTCAACAAACGTTGGCAACCACCAACTGGTCTCTCTCAAGCCTTAGAATATAGTTTAACATTGGGTATTGATGGTACAATTGAAAAGATTTTGCCCTTAAATAAAGTTGCCAGAGAATACATTGATAGTAGTGGCATTCCCCAAATTGGGAAACCTTTTGTTTCTACTAATAAATCTGGGCAAAACTTGAGAATACGAGTTATCCTCAATCCTGATAGTAAAGTGCAAACATTTCCAGAAACACCATAGGAATTAAAAATTACAAAAAAAGGGAATAGGGAAAAGATAAGAAACTAAAGTTTCACCAGTTTAAAGCTCAGTTAAAAAAAGATGTTGTTAAAAGATGCGTAGCCCGAAAAAAAACAGTGTCATTATTTCAATTTCATGTTTTTAAACATGAGTTTTTTCTGTTCCCTGTTGCTTCGGAGTTCCCTCTGAACTAATAATTTTGCTTCGATTGCTCTTTGCTAAATTATAAAATCTAAATAGGGCTTGCTGAATAAACCGAAAACCTAGATAGATTAAGATGCAAGGAATAAGGATTGAAACCATTAAAAACCTATCACTTTCTGAAATTTGAGACTATTCTTCTCTCCTTCTAATTCTTCCTCCTGACTCCTGACTCCTGACTCGGTGACTCCTGACTCCTGACTCGGTGACTCCTGACTCCTAGCCCTCACGAAAAGACTTTTTCAGCAAGCCCTAAATAGGTTAATTAGAAGAGGACATTTTATCTAGGAAAATCTTGGTGGTACTATCTTCTACTCTCGTATAAATATAGGTTTCCGGCTCTTTGATTTTGTGAGTTTTGAAGATTTTTTCGGCACGCTCCCATAAATCTGCATCCTCGCCATAGGGAATATTATTAAATCCCTTTAATTCAAAAAACATCGGTCTTTTTCCAAAAAATGTAGCACCGACAACGCATTCTCTAATATTAATTGTTTGATCAGGTTGAAAATAATCAGGAACAGAAAATTCCTCCTCAATTTCACATCCACCTTCAATCAAATCAATCTCTGGATTAGCTTGCATAAATTCCAGCCGCGACTCTAGATGATGGGGTTTATAGGTATCGTCACTGTCAATAAACGTGATATAGTTACCAAAAGATGCTTGAATACCCGCATTTCTGGCGTAAGCGGCTTTCCGATTTTGATGTTTAAGATAACGGATATTATTAAATTTTTGTAAGTAACTATTGACAATTTCAAAAGTATGATCTTGGCTACCATCATCCACTACAATTAATTCAAAATCCTGAAAAGTTTGTTGAAGGACGCTATTTATGCAATCGTTTAAGTATTTTGCCCGATTGTAGGTACATAAAATAATCGAGATTGTCGGTTTAGGGTCAAAATTTATACTAGGCATTTTTTTGAGGTTGAACAAAAGTTCCCTGAAATTAGGTATAACTCGCATATTATACGTTATTTATGGATTACTATAAAAATCACCCATTTGTTCAAAATCATTAAATATTATGAATCAAAATCAGCTTATTCAACAAGAGTTAAATCCTCAAATTACAGTTGTCATGCCAGTGTATAATGGCGAGAAATATCTTGATACAGCAATAAAAAGTATTTTAAATCAAACGTTTACGAATTTTGAATTTGTCATTGTAGATGATGCTTCAACAGATAGCAGCGTAAGAATCATTAATTCCTATAAAGACAAACGCATCAAATTAATTCAAAACAATGTTAATTTGGGGATACCCACAACTAGAAATAAATGTTTGCAAGAATCATCAGGTGAATACATTGCTGTTTTAGATTGTGATGATTATGCTTATCCATCAAGATTAGCAGAACAATTTGAGTTTATGGAAAATAACCCAGATTTTGGTATGGTTGGATCTTGGGTTGAATTAATGGATGATCAGGATAATTTGACGGGTGAAGTATGGAATGAGGAAGAACCCGATCAAAAAATTCCTTGTCGGTTGTTATTCCATAACTATTTTGCTCATTCAGCGGTTTTGATGAGAAAAAGTGCAATCAACGCAGTTGAGATAAATGGAGAGGTTTATAGAAAAGATTATCCAAATGCTCAAGACTATGATCTATGGGTAAGAATATCAAAAAAATTCAAAGTTTGGAATCTTCCCAAAGTGTTAATTAAATATCGTGTACATTCTCATTGTATAAGTCTAAAAGCCGCAAATTTAGTTGAAAAATTGACCTGTAAAATAGTTACTGATCAAATCAATGATTTAGGTATTCAACCCACGGATAAAGAATTAGCATTACATAGACAAATAGGATCTTATAATCCCCAGGAAATTGATACATCTATAGAGTACATGAAAGAAGTAGCAAATTGGTTGACAATACTCAGAAATGCTAATAATAACACAGGTTTATACAATCATCATGATTTTAATCAAGTTCTAGCAGATTTACAGTTATTTATATTTTGTCATTGTCTTAAACAACAAGAAATGGAACTACACAGATTAGAATTGATTACCTCATAGCAATACCTTGTCCAAATTGGAAAAAGCCTTGATTTGTAGGTTGGGTTAAGCGATAGCGCAACCCAACACCCCATCACAAAAAGGCCTATGTCTATGGGGAAAAATGCAATATTCCTTGTTCAGCATCTAATATTGCTTTTACCCCCACAGGTAAAGCAGCATTGGGGCTATCATGACCAAAGGGGAGATTGGAAACTATGGGAATACCCAAATCACCCAAACAATCGCGCAATACTTCCTCTACAGTAAAACTAGGTATATTAGGTGGGGCTTCACACTTAGTAAACCCTCCCAAAGCAATACCACGAACTTTAGATAAAGCCCCGCTCAAACGCCACTGAGTTAACATCCTATCAATGCGATAAGGTGTTTCTGTCACATCTTCCCAGGCTAATATTACACCATCGAGGTCGGGTAAAATCGGTGTTCCTAAAAGATGGGTTGCTACTGTCAGATTACCAGGAAGCAAAATTCCCGTACTTGTTCCACCACACCAACCACAACCTTTTAAAGGTGCGAGGGGACGACCTTCTACTATGTCCAATAGCCTTTGGATTGACCATTCTGGCTCATTGGCTAGGGTAGTCATGACGGGACCATGTACACTGGCAATTCCGGCGTTATAGAGACTCCAAAGCAGGGCTGTGATGTCAGAAAAGCCGATTAACCATTTAGGGGTAATGGTATTTTCTTGCCAAGTCCAATCTTCTAAAATCCGGCTACTACCAAAACCACCTCTCGCGCAGAGAATACCCTTACATTCTGGATCTTGCCATGCTGTGGCTAATTGCTGACGACGGTGGGCATCTGTACCAGCTAGATAACCATGTCTATTATCTATGTTATCGCTGATTTTGATGCGGTAGCCGTGCGACTTCCAAATTTCCACACCTTGATTAAAAGCCTCAACTTCTCGTAATGCACCACTGGGGGCAATGACGCGCAGTAAATCACCGGGTTTGAGGGGTGGGGGTAGGAGGGTAGATTTGAGATTTTGAATGTTAGACATCAAGAGAATTACTGGCGGTTGTTAAATTCTGGGTAGATGTGGTATTTGTATCGGTGACAGTAAGTTTCTGATTTCCGCCGATATTTTCCCGTTGGTTAATTAAATAAATACTGATTAAGGTCAGAAAAACCCCAAACCATTGAATAGTAGTCAGGACTTCATTGAGAAAAATATAACCAAATATTAAAGCAAAAACGGGTGTGAGAAAAGTCAGAGAACTTAAACTGGTGAGATTGCCACTAGAGGCAAAGTAGAAAAATAATCCATAGGCGATCGCACTGCCAAATACAGTAGCATAACTTAATGCCAAGCAGTCCGATAGGACAAGATTTTCCCACTGTTGAGATTCTAATACTGAAGAAATTCCCCACAAGGGCAAGCCACCGATAATCATGTGCCATCCTGTAGCTGTTACTGGATCTACATATCGGCACACAAAGCGAATCATCACTGTTCCCACAGCCATTGATAAAGCTGCCAGTAACATTAACCACTCACCACTATCAAATAACTGTTGCCAATTATCTGTAGAGATGGTGATTCCTGATGCAAAAAGATGGAAAATCCACTCTTGAGGTAAACCAATCAAACTAATTCCTGTGATTCCCAAACCTAACCCTAACCATCCCCATAATCCAATATGTTCTTGAAATAACCACAGGGAAAGTAAGGCTACTGCTAGGGGTTGGGAGTCTATCATTACCGAACCTAAACCAGCATTGGTTCTGACTAAACCTTCAGCTAAAAAGCCTTGAAATAAAGTACCATCAACTAAAGCAAATATAATAATCCACAACCATCCTAACCAACTTTTAGGTTGAGGTTTACCCATAAATGCAGCCACCATGAGAATTAACACCCCCGCAGGTATTAATCTGACTCCAGCCATAAATAGGGGTGTGGTGTGAGGAATTACGCCTTTCATGGCCACCATTGCTGTACCCCAAAGGAAAAAAGGAGCAATTAATAGTAGATACGCGAGGGGATTTTTAGATCCACTGAGTTGCACTTGCATGAGATGATTGTGGTTTTTATGAATAGATGGAAAAATTAGTTTAACTGATTTTACGGTTTTTAAAGTCTTGGTGAGTGGAAATAAGATTTTAATAAGTATTAACCGCAGATGAACGCAGATGAACGCAGATAAAGATGGATGAATTCAGGGATTTTAGGATGCTGTTAGGAGTAAAGAATAGGACATCAAATCTTCAGACATCTATTGACATTTTCTGACAATAGGTTCATAATATTAAATATATACGAGAGTTTTGTAGTTAATTTAAAGTCAATAAATATTTTGAGTAACTGTAATGGTTCCGAAT
>NZ_LJOQ01000072.1:0-8465 GCF_001672255.1 Anabaena sp. AL09 | reverse complement strand
GCGTCAATTACGATACCTTTGTCGAGGATTCTATCAATAACTTCTGCCAAGCTGGAGGAAGAATTGGTCTTTTCAACTGCCATTTTTTTAATTCCTTGTTGTTAATTTTACTACTATCGGTCAAGCAAATTTCTAACCCTTAAACAAATTATCATCTAATTTTTATGATGTAAAGTAAAAATCTGTCAAGAAATGTAAAGTTTCTGAGAACCAGAATCTACTGTAAAATAATATACATAGCTATTAAATATAGCAGGGCTTAATAGGGCTTTGACCAAGATAAATTTATACTCGCCTTAGAACAATAAAGATGCCTCCGCTGTTTTCAAACCCTTGATTTTTCATTAGTACACGCAGGTGAGCTTGGCTTTTGTAGTAGTAATTTGCATTTGTTTTTTTTTTGCATGTACGTAATAATATTTAATTTACCAGCAGTCATTGATTTATATTCGTGTTCTAAAGTTAACGATTAAAAATTACCTTCAAATTTTAAAAGCATATCGAATACTGGATATGCTTAGTTAATAGAGTTAATAGATAGAACCTAAATTGTGTAATTTACCGTAAATCGTATCACCCGATAGAATTTTCAACATCAAGTGTTATTACTGCTTAGTAGGTAAATAAGAAAGTATTTTGGGAAAAGTTAACTTGCCAAAACTGCTTTCCTGTTCCCTTGTATCAAATAAATTAAATTCCTATTTCCTATAGATAAATTAAAATTTTCTTTCCTATGGGTAAATTATAATGGGCTGTGAATTTTATTTTTTTCAGAAATTATGACTACAGAAGGGACTCCTGTTAATATTCCACAGACAGCTTTAGCCGCTTTGGTGGATGTTTTTGTGCAGAAAGGTCATCCACCTCAATATGCTGAAGCGATGGCGACTTCAATCATTTTTCAGACTGATTTAGATTTACGGAATGCTCAGATTGCCAATCTCTTAGGCTGGCTGAAACAGGAGCATAATGATATCTATCCCTCAGCCTTAGATGTAGTTGGAAAAACTTCCGAAGAATTTGAACGTCGAGTTCAAGAAGGTTAAGTGTCTAGACTCGATTTGGTGAATTTAAAAAAATAGGGTCAAAAATTAGCTGTTTCAGCTAATTTTTTCCTCAAAGGTTTCCCACTTACCAGGTATTCTTATGACTAATTTCAAAATTATTTCTCCTCTATCTGCGATGCCTACTACCAGCGAAGCTATCGCTCAACAAACCCGTCAAGCTGCTAGTAAGCTGGCAGTTCTCTCCTCTGAGGCCAAAAATCAAGCTATTGAAGCGATCGCTCAAGCTTTAGAATTGGCAAAGGATGATATTCTGCAAGCAAACCTGGCTGATTGTCACGCAGCAACAGCGGAAGGAATCGCTAAACCCCTTTATAAACGGTTGCAGTTAGATGAACATAAATTAAGGGATGCGATCGCTGGTGTGCGAGATGTTGGTAAACTAGAAGATCCTATTGGTAAAGTCCAAATTCATCGAGAAATTGACACTGGTTTAATTCTCAAACGCATTACCTGTCCTTTAGGCGTTTTAGGCATCATTTTTGAAGCCCGTCCCGAAGCCGCAATTCAAATAGTTTCCTTAGCAATTAAATCCGGTAATGGTGTCATTCTCAAAGGTGGTAAAGAAGCAATACATTCTTGTACAGCCATAGTTAAAGCCATTAAACAAGGATTATCTCACACAGCAGTTCATCCTGATGCGGTGCAATTGTTAACCACGAGAGAAGAAATATTAGAACTTTTGCAATTAGATAAATATGTAGATTTAATTATTCCTAGAGGTTCTAATGCTTTCGTGAAATTTGTCCAAGATAATACCCGCATTCCCGTATTAGGTCATGCTGATGGCATTTGTCATCTTTATGTAGATCAAGCCGCTGATATTGCCAAAGCTATTAGTATTACTGTAGATTCTAAAATTCAATATCCTGCTGCTTGTAATGCCATTGAAACTTTGCTAGTTCATAGTAGCATTGCTGCCGAATTTCTGCCCCAAGTTGCCACAGCTTTACAAGCACAAAATGTAGAATTAAAAGGTGATGAACGGACTATACAAATTTTATCTGATATTGCCACAGCCACAGAAATAGACTGGCAAACAGAATACAGCGATTTAATTTTAGCTATTAAAATTGTTGATTCTTTAAATGAAGCAATATCCCATATTGAAAATTATGGTTCTCGGCATACAGAAGCAATCATTACTGAAGATATTACAGCCGCAGAAACATTTCAAGGCTTAGTCAATGCAGCGGGAGTTTATCATAATTGTTCTACCCGTTTTGCTGATGGTTTTCGTTATGGATTTGGTGCTGAAGTGGGAATTAGTACCCAACAAATGCCACCTCGTGGACCAGTTGGGTTAGAAGGTTTAATCACATATAAATATCAAATGTCTGGGAATGGACATATTGTGAAAACCTACACAGGTGCAAACGCAAAATCATTTAGTCACCGTGATTTGTAATCATATTATTAATCTCGTTCCCAGTCTCTGACTGGGAATGCTGAATTGCGGTTCTGCCGCTAGTGATAGAGGAGGCAGAGCCTCATAGCTGGCATTCCTAGTCGGAGTACAAGGAAATATATTTGACGGGAGGCAGAGCCTCATAGCTGGCATTCCTAGCCGGAGTCTAGGAACGAGGGAAAGTCTTTAAACCAAGGCTTTTAGTAAGGCTTGTAGTTTAAGTTGCACTTCGGCAAATTCCTTTTGAGGATCTGAACCAGCAACAATACCCGCACCTGCATACAGTCTGGCATAATTACCATCAATTAAAGCCGAACGAATCCCCACAATAAATTCACAATTTCCTTCTCCGTCTACCCAACCTAAAGGGGCTGCATATAAACCCCTTTCAAAACTTTCATAACGGCGAATTTCTGCACAAGCAATATCTCGTGCTGCCCCGGCAACTGCTGGAGTAGGATGCAGTTTAGCAACGATTTGTAAAGGGTGAATATTATTGGGAACTACTGCACTAATTGGTGTCCATAAATGCTGGATATTAGATAATTGTCGCAGTCTGGGGGCTAAAACTTGGGGGAATAAACCCAGTTGAGATAAATGTTGAGTAATAAAATCTAGAACCAGTTTATGTTCGTGTTTTTCTTTGGTACTATTCACTAAATTGTTAGCATTTGTAGCATCTTCTGTGGGAGTTTTTCCCCTCGGTGCAGAACCTGCCAAAGCATCAGTAATTAACTGCCGTTTGTGAATACTAATTAATCGTTCTGGACTAGCACCAATAAAGTTTTGTCCTTGACCATTACTGGTGGAAAATACATTACAATTAGGATGTATTTGGCGGAGATTATTTAAAGATTGTAATAAGTTAAAATCATGATTAGCACTGACATCTAAGATATCAGCTAAAACAATTTTTCTTAACTGGTTAGCATGAATTATTTCTAAAACTGAGGAAACAGAAGTTTTAAATTTTTCACCGTTATTAGTGATTTTTTTATATAAGTTTAAGGGAAATTTATCAATATTTAGAGAATGGGTATGCAAAGATCTAATAATTTCTAAATGGCGTTGTAAATTATCTAATATTTTGGTAATATTAATCCTAGAATTGATAATTGTATTCATTACTAATGTGCAGCAATTGTTTTTTAAAGCTATTTGCCAACAAGGTAGGAAAACCGTAGCAGAAGGAAATGGACAATCTACTTTTTTATGCTGATCAAAAAAACTGAAAGTACAAAAAAATCGAGGTAGGGAAAAAGTCTGATTTTCGTGAGAAATAGGAATTATATTTTTCAGACAATTTTTAATAAATTCTTCTGATTTTGTAAACCTATCTTTACCAGAAATTTCTATTTTATCTAAAGTATCAATTGCTGCTATTGCTTCACCATTACTTTTATTTTCAAAATAAAAGTTTATGGTATTTTTCTGATTAAATTGATCAAAAACCAGCAAAGGATCAACTAAGCCAATTTCTAGGGGAATACTCACAATTTTACTATAATTATGGCGACGGCAATTTTCCTGAATCTCTAATAGTAATTGATTAAGGTATTTGTAGTCTACAAAGGTGTGGCTGCGACATGGTGAAATTGTCATGGATGTATAAGTTAATTTTTATTAAGTTATCTTCCTAAAATGTAATGAATCATGGTGGTATTTTTATAGGTAACATAATTCAGTTACCATTAACCAGCATAAACTTAGCCTGATTATGGGGTTTATCCTGTTTTGGCGGCAAGATAGCAGGTTTCATGGCAGGATATTCGCCTATAATCATAAAACTAGCATTTTTTGGTAATTTACCAAAGTTAAACAATTTTAGATTGATTGTACCGATAAGTGATCAACAATCCTAAATCTAAAATAGCTAGTCAAGTATCGTGCAAAATTATAAAATTTAACTGATAACTAAAGTTATGGTAATTTAATTAATCACAACTGATGACTTCAACTCAGATTTCACCACCTCAAGCTAAACTATGGATGGCGGCTATTAAACCGCCAATGTACAGTGTTGCTATTATGCCGGTTTGGGTAGGTTCGGCGGTAGCATTTAGGGAAATAAAGATTTTTAATCCCATAATATTTTCCTTGTTTATTGCTGCGGCAATTTTGATTTTAGCTTGGGAAAATATTAGTAATGATGTCTTTGATGCCGAAACAGGAATTGATCAGAATAAACATCATTCATTGGTGAATTTAACTGGTAACAAAACCTTAATGTTTTGGATAGGAAACCTGTGTTTAGGTTGGGGTTTGTTGGGAATAATAGCGATCGCTATTTTGCAAAAAGACCCCACAGTTATTGCTATAATCCTCTTATGCTGCTGTTTGGGCTATATGTACCAAGGTCCCCCTTTCCGTCTAGGATACCAAGGTTTAGGGGAAATTCTCTGCTTTTTTGCCTTTGGTCCTTTGGGTATGAGTGCGGCTTATTATAGTCAAACTCAAACCTGGTCTATGACCAATTTAGCAGCTTCGGTAATTTTGGGACTTGTTACCAGTTTAGTGTTATTTTGTTCCCATTTTCATCAAGTTGTAGATGACATAGCCGCAGGAAAGAAATCTCCTATTGTGCGTCTAGGAACTCACACTGGTGCAAAGGTTTTAGTGGGTTTTACTGCGAGTATTTATCCTCTAATTTTGTTATTTGTGATTTTGAATATTTTCCCACTTTGGACATTACTTAGTTTTCTGAGTTTACCTTTTGCGGTGAAATTATGTCGTCATGTTTTAGAAAATCACAACCAACCAGATAAAGTCAGCAATTCTAAATTCATCGCTATCAGAGTTCAGTTTGTGAGTTGCTTATTTTTGGGTTTAGGATTTATTATTGGTTAAGTTACATTAAGAATAAACTAACCACAGAGGCACAGAGGACACGGAGGAATGAGGGGTTGAGTTTTTTTGGAAGTCCCTAATGGGTTATCAATTTTCTTTTCGTTACTTTAGTCAGAAATTCACAAATCCCATTATTACTAATTATGGGGTTTGGGAAATCCGCGAAAGCATAATTATCCGCTTGATTGATGAAAAAGATGACGTTAGTTGGGGGGAAATTTCCCCCATTTCTTGGTTTGGTTCAGAAACTATCAAACAAGCTTTAGATTTTTGTTATCAACTTCCACAAACAATTACTAAAGAGATAATTTTCGCCATTCCCGATAAATTACCAGCTTGTCAATTTGCTTTTGAATCTTCAACCCACCCAGGTGGGTTTCGTCTGTGTAGCAGTGACTTCCAGTCGCCTAATCTCACCTACAGCGGCTTATTACCAGCAGGTAAATCAGCTTTAAATCAATGGAGTAATTTATGGGAACAAGGATATAAAACATTTAAATGGAAAATTGCTGTTGATGATATAAATCAAGAATTAGAAATATTTGATTTACTAATTTCTAGTTTACCAATATCAGCAAAATTACGTTTAGATGCTAATGGGGGACTTACTTATCAAGAAGCTGAATTATGGTTACAAAAATGTGATCAATTCTTACCAAAAATTGAATTTATCGAACAACCTTTACCTGTAGATAAATTTAGAGAAATGCAAGAATTAAGTAATTCATATTTTACAACAATAGCCTTAGATGAATCTATCGCCAATCTTCACCAATTAGAATTATGTTTTCAACAAGGTTGGCGGGGAATTTTCGTGATTAAACCGGGGATATTCGGTTCACCATTTCGGTTAAAAGAGTTTTGCAAAAAACGTCAAATTGATGTTGTATTTTCATCGGTATTTGAAACCCAAATTGGGAGACAAGCTGCATTACAATTAGCAGCAGAATTGTCTAGTAATAACCGCGCTGTTGGTTTTGGAATTAACCACTTTTTTCAACCACAAGAATCAAACTGGCTAGAAAGTCTATGGAAAACCTGTTAGAGAATCTACGAAACTATGATTGGCTAATTTGTGATCATAGCCAAGAATTACCACAAATAGCCACAGAATTATATTTAAAATTAACTCAGTTATCAACCCCAAAAATTATTATTGCGGAAAGATCACCAGTGAGATTTTTAGCTAGTTTTATTGCAGCTTGTGCGGCTAAATGTCCGGTTTTTCTCTGTAACCCAGATTGGAGTCAAGCGGAATGGGAACAAGTCTTTAATTTAGTGCAACCAGATATAGTTTTAGGAATAGATCATAATTTTTCAAAATCACCAATTATCAATTATGAATTACCAATTACTAATACTATCATGATTCCTACAGGTGGTTCATCAGGAAAGATTAAATTTGCTATTCATACATGGAAAACATTAACTGGATCTGTACAAGGATTTACAGAATATTTTTCCATAAATGTAGTTAATTCATTTTGTATATTACCATTGTATCATGTGAGTGGATTAATGCAATTTATGCGGTCTTTCACAACAGGAGGTAAATTAGTAATTACCTCATCTAAAAAATTAGAAACTTCTCAACTACCAAATATTAACCCAGCCGATTTTTTTATATCTTTAGTTCCCACCCAATTACAAAAACTTCTCCAAAATCCCGAATTAACCCAATGGCTATCAAAATTTTCTACAGTTCTGTTAGGAGGTGCGCCACCTTGGGATGAATTATTAGAAAAAGCAAGATATTATCAGATTAGATTAGCACCTACCTATGGAATGACAGAAACCGCTTCTCAAATAGCAACTCTTAAACCTGATGAATTTTTACAAGGTAAATTTAATAGTGGGAAAATTCTCCCCCATGCTAAAATCATCATTGATAATCAACCAGGAAATATAAATATTCAAAGTCAATCTTTAGCATTAGGTTATTATCCCCAAATGTGGGAAAATAGAGATAACTTTGTAGTTGATGATATTGGTTTTTTAGACAATTACGGCTACTTACATATTATTGGCCGCAACAGTGACAAAATCATTACAGGTGGTGAAAACGTTTACCCAACAGAAATCGAATCAGCGATTAGAAAAACAAACATGGTAATAGATGTCTGTGTAATTGGTATAACTGATAAACATTGGGGACAAGCATTAACAGCCATTTATATTCCCAAAGATCAAAATATTTCTTACCTAGAAATTCAAACCCAACTAAAAAATCAATTGAGTAAATTCAAAATTCCCAAACATTGGATTTCCCTACCAAACTTACCCCGTAACGCCCAAGGTAAAATCAACCGTCAACAACTCCAACAAATCGCCGAAGAATTTATAAAAACCAACTAATGGAAAATTACATAACCTCCTCCCTCAACTTTCTTCTCTGTGCGCCCTCTGCGTCTCTGTGGTTAGTTTCTAACCAATTATTCATATAATCTGGTAATTCCTGCTTAATTTTACTACTGGCATCAATACAAACGTGCCTAGTAATTGCCTTAGCAACCATGACTTCATCTCCTGTCATTTCATAGGTAATTTCAAACTTATCCGAACCTATTTTTTCCGGTAACAAACTAATTACTAAATTGTCACCACAATACATAGGACGAAAAAAATCTACATTAGCATGAACAATAGGAAAAGCCACAGATGGATTAGTAAAAAATGATTTAAGATTAATACCAGAAGCTGCTAATGAAACCTCATAAGCTTCATGACAAATTCTGAAAATATTAGCAAAATAAACTACTCCAGCCGCATCAGTATCTTGAAATCGGACAGTGTAGTAATATGTAAAAGCCATGTTGAAAATTTCCTCAATTCAAATTTACTATCACACATCATTTTATTTCATATTAACTATTAATAATTAATAAAAACTAACCTATGGTTATTCGATATCTTTTGTAACAGCAAGTTTTTTATGCAATAATCACTAATGCAGTGTGATTTTGCACAATTGTTTTTTCAGCAACATAATACAACAATAATTACAGCAAATAGTTGACTATGAATATGATACAGCTTGGTTCATTGGTGCATTCTCAGAGGGTGTTTGAAAAGTTTTGAGGGGTCAAAATTTATGCCAGTCGCCGTACCATGAGCCGAATCATGGCAAGGTAAATAAACGTCTCTGA
>NZ_LJOQ01000071.1:0-39731 GCF_001672255.1 Anabaena sp. AL09 | reverse complement strand
ATTAATTCCGTTGCTTGACTAAGTTAATTATATGGACGTTCCGTAACATAAGGCTAGTTATGGGTAGAAATTGCCGAACAGTTTAAAACCCTAATTAAGTCCATTACCGTTACCGTTACCGTTACCTTTGCCATTACCGTTACCATTGCCTTTACCATGATTTTCTTGTACTGAATCAGAAATCAATTCCTGAAACATTTCTGTTGAGTTAGCAGGATCTACAAAGACAATTTTGGCATTATTGCTTTCACCTAATTTTTGACTAGCATCTACATAATCTTGGGCAACAAGATACCTTAAAATATCCTTACTTTCAGGATGATTCCGCAAGGCTTCTGAAATTATTTCTATAGATGTTCTAGTTCCTTCCGCTCGTTTAACTGCCGCTTGTCGCTCCCCTTCTGCGGCTTCTATAGCTGACTTTTTCTTAATTTGTGCGTTTTGTTGAGCTTCCATTGACTTGCGGACACTTTCCGGTGGAGTGATGCTCTGAATATCTAAACGGATAATTTCAATTCCCCAAGCGGCTGTAATTGAATTTAATACGCCTAATATGCTTCGGTCTATCTCGTCTCTAGACATATTAGTATCCTCTAAAGAATTTTGAGCGATATTTTCCCGGAGGGTAGTTGTGGCTAAGTTGGACAGAGCCTGTTGTAAATCATCAATGGCATAAAAACTTTTCTCAATATCTTTGATCCGCCAGTAAAGAATTGCATCAACTTCTAAGTAAACTCCGTCTTTAGTAATGACATTTTGGGGCTTAATATCTAACAACTGCTCTCTGGTTGTATCCTCCATCACAATCTGATCAAGAATAGGAACGATAAAGCTGATTCCCGGATTAAGTTTGCGATGATACCGCCCCAAACGTTCAACTAAGGCCACATTCCCTTGATTTACCATCTTTGCAGATGCCAAGGCATAACCTACTAGAGCTAAAAATATGATAAAAATTATTGGGTCCATTGAATTATTCTCCTCCTTCAGCTTTGGGCAGAATTGATTATTAGGGTTATAGCTTGCAGTAAATTATAATGGGTTAAGTGCGTAATTTCCCAATCAGTAACTATAAAATGATAAACCTGCGATCGCATTATAGGCGATCGCTACACCTCTAATGATGAATTGCTGAAAAAATAAACTCAGATGTATAATAGACATCTCCAAAAAAGATCGTAGAGACGTTCCATGGAACGTCTCTACAAGGGTTTCAAGTCACGTACATTTAATTCTCACCAGATATCTAAAATCCAGTGAATAATCTGATAATCCCCAAAATAGTACCTAGAGGACCAGCTACAGTATTAACTCTATCACCAGTTTTGGTTAAACCGTTGCGATCAACCACGACAACATCATTGTTGCGAAGGATAGGATTGGTTTCTTCGTTAATTCCTTTAGCTAAATCCACCTTAACTGGACGTTTACTAACAGTACCATTGGAGTTGAGGCGAATCAACTCTACACTTCCTGTACTAGCTCTACTATCATTGAAACCACCAGCCGCTAATAATGCCTGATTTAAAGAACTATTCGGTTGTAGTTTAACTGCTCCTGGTCTTTTGACTTCACCCACTACACCCACTTCAATAGTCGTTGGTGACAGAGTAGTAGTGGCCAATTGTGTAGCTTCCGCAGTGTTAATATCTGTGGCTGTAGGAATAACAATTGTATCTCCATCCTGCACCACAATGTCTTGATTGATATCACCATTTTGCAGTAATTTCCATAGGTTAATATCTATAGATTGTTCTGTACCACTGCGGGTAGGACGGCGTAGTTTAATCTTTCGCACATCAGCTAGGGATGTAATTCCCCCTGCTAGTTGTAAACTTCGCATTACAGTGGGTAAACCACCACCAGCAGCAGAACCAGCAGAACCACTAGGTTCTGTATTCCCAGGACTAACAAGATAAGAACCAGGACGATAAACTTGACCAATTACGACCACTGTACGCGGTGAAGTTTGACTGGCAGCAAAGTTAGCTGCAAATAAATTTCGGGCTTCAGCCACATTCAAACTGGTAGCTGTGGGGACAACGATGGTATCTCCATCTCGTAAAGTAATCTCTTGGGATATTCTGCCTGTTTGCGTTAATTCCTTTAAGTCCAAGGAGACTGTCTGCTCTCCAGAACGTCCTACCTTGCGGCGTAATTGTACTTGAGTCACATCTGCTGCCAGTGTCACACCTTGGGCGCTGGTAAGGGCAGCTAATACCGTTGGATATTGGACACCGGGGTTATTCCCTGCTCCTCCTTCTAAGCTGAGGGTATAAGCACCTGGTCTTGTTACCTCTCCCGCAACAAACACATTAATAGGACGTGGTGATAATAAGTTGACGGAAATCAGGGGACGTTTGAGAAAGCGAGCATATTTTCTGGCGATTGTATCAGCAGCTTGTTCTGTGGTTAGTCCCGAAACAGGGATACTGCCAATTAAAGGCATATTAATTGAACCACCGGGAGGGACTTGATATTCACCTGTATATTCTGGTACTTCAAATACATTAACACGGATGCGATCGCCGCCGCCCAATAAATAATCTGTAGCTATGCTGGATGTTGATTTTACTGGCTGTTTTTGAGCTAAACTCACGGATGGTAAAGCGATATTCATTGTTGTTAACAATGCTAAACCCATAGTTGAATGGGTGAGAAATTTACACAAATCTTTATTAAGCATATTTACCTAAGAATTGAAAATGACGATATTTACAGTTATTCTGAAACATTTTAACATCGAGTATACTGAAGAATCATAGTCACTCAACAATTTTATTTTCTAATAGATCTTTAGTTTTCCGGACATAATAATTTGTTCTTTGGGGATATTGATTTTAAATCTTCCATAACGTTAAGAACAATTTTAGCTGATTTCTGTAAGTTAATTTTCAAAATTAATAACAATTTTTGATTCTATATTCTCAATATTTTCGGCTCTACCGTTCCCTTTATGTAAAACAACATTTATTGTCGGTTGGGTTGACGTATGTTACCCAACAACAACTCTTACTATTCAACCTACAAAAATTAAATTAATATTATTCTCCGTAAGGGGAGCGGTATAACCATATTTTCTAATAAACGATTATTAAAATGTAGAACTCATAACTTGATGGGAAATTTAGCTATATATCCAGTGAACTTTCTTTTTTATCTGTTGCTTTCTTTCTGTTTTTGTTTCCAGATCCAGAATG
Source organism: Anabaena sp. AL09 (assembly GCF_001672255.1). Classification (NCBI taxonomy): domain Bacteria; kingdom Bacillati; phylum Cyanobacteriota; class Cyanophyceae; order Nostocales; family Nostocaceae; genus Anabaena; species Anabaena sp. AL09. The sequence goes on along the minus strand of NZ_LJOQ01000071.1, from coordinate 36,531 downwards.
CAGAATAACTAAGAGTTTCACTATTATGCTTGATGATTTTCATAAGATCTTCAATATATTGATTCCTGAATTCTTACAGAAAGAGTAGCACCGATTACATACATACTTTTTTACTAAATAAGTAGTAAATATAGTAGTATTTCTAGGAATAAAATTACTACTTGTAGCTGATCTATTCCTCTTGTTTTTTGTCTATTTATACTAATTAAGGGGATGATTCCGGCCTTGAATTTGGTGAATAAAAAACTCTTCCAGAGATTGACGCGATAGGTTCATAGCCGTGATTTTTCCGCCCATTAACCTCAGACTAGACAGAAAATCATAATAATCTTCTTGGAGTATACCGTGCCAATAACCATCAGCCCGAAATTCTAAATTACCTATCCATTTTTTCAAGATTTCCCCATCTCCACCTTGACCTTTAACATGATATGTGTTTTGGTTGCCTAAAAGTTCATTGAGAGAACCGCAACAGATTAATTCTCCTTGAGCAAGAATAGCCACGCGATCGCAAATTTGTTCAACTTCACTCAACACATGACTATTAAAAAATATGGTTTTACCAGATGCTTTCAGCGAAAGAATAATTTCTCGCATTTGGTAACGTCCCAGAGGATCAAGTCCAGACATGGGTTCATCCAAAAACACCAAATCTGGATTATTAATTAAAGCTTGTGCCATTCCCACACGCTGAAGCATCCCTTTAGAATAACGCCGCATTTGCTTTTTGCGAGCATCAGCTTGAGATAACCCCACTAATTCCAACAATTGGGGAATGCGTTGACGTTGTAACTTTTGGGGAATTTGAAATAAACCCGCTGTCAACTGCAAAAATTCCCAACCGCTCAGATATTCATATAAATAGGAATTTTCTGGGAGGTAGCCAATATGCTGCTTGACAGAGCGATCGCCTATGGGTTTACCTAACAATAAGCCCCGTCCAGATGTAGGGCGAATAATTCCCAGCAACAATTTTAACAGCGTGGTTTTACCCGCACCATTGGGACCCAACAAACCAAAGGTTTCTCCTGGGTACACTTGTAAAGAACAGTTTTTGAGCGATACAACTTTTTGATTGAGCCAAAATCCCGTGCGATAGACCTTTCGCAATCCAAAAGTCTGGACTACGGGTACGGGTTGTTGATCTGAGGGATTTTCTTGATAATCGGGGTTGTCTACAACAGAATTCATGGGGATGAAACTACCAACTACTGACTATTTAGAGCTAACTACAGATTAACCGATGCTGAGGATTTTTATAAGAAAACAGGGTGAAAACCCCATAATTGACACCTAAAAATCCCAAAATTTTTTAGGTGTTGATGTCTTTTAAGCCGGGAATGAAAGCCTTCTGGGGATTTATCCCCCAGTGACCGAAACTTTATGTTAAAATTTGGTCATAGTCGCCATAGGGCATTGGGAGACTTTAAACGGACATGGAGGGACGATAAGACCACTTGTGGCGTGTTCTGGCGAAGTGTCAAGTGTTTCCCCGCACCTTCAGGTCGGTGAGTATGTCAAAAATTGATTATATTTGATGTTATAATCTCAATCAACAGGAAAGGTAATCAACCTGTCTAAAAACCTAACTGCCTAATGGTAATCTGTACCTTGACAATTAAATCTATGCGGTTCTATTGCATTGTTCTAGTTTCCTCCTCGCAGTAGGTAAAAGATTTATAGGAGCTAGACGAATCAGAATTTTGAAACAAATCGTTTCTAGTTAAACAGGACTTGCAGCAATGCAACTACGGTCGGGCAGACCGAAAGTTAACGCTTGAGGAGAGTCCCACCTCTGGGCTGGATAACGCAAGGAGTCTAGTTTAAGTGGTCTCGTTGAACCAAGAATCCCTGTGTCTTTAGACCGGGGAGTGTCAAAACACACCTTTGGAACTAGGAATTGTTTCTGCTCGCCGGGAATCAATTTCCACCGCCATTCGTATTGCTCTAGCAAAGGCTTTGAATGTAGCTTCAATAATATGATGGGAATTAATTCCATCCAATTGGCGAATATGTAACGTCATTTGGCTATGATTCACCAACGCCACAAAAAACTCCCGCACTAGCTGGGTATCATAAGTTCCCACCCGTTGAGTAGGAATTTCTAAACCATAACTAAGATGCGGTCTACCAGAAAAGTCTAAAGCAACTTGTACCAAAGCTTCATCTAGAGGTGCAAGAAAATTCCCAAAGCGGACAATTCCCTTTTTATTCCCCAAAGCTTGAAATAAAGCCTGTCCTAAAGTAATTCCCACATCTTCGTTAGTGTGGTGATCATCAATTTCCCAATCACCTTGAGCTTGAATATCCAAATCAAAAAGCCCATGGGAAGCAATTTGATGGAGCATATGATCTAAAAAAGGAATACCTGTAGAAACTTTACATATCCCTGTACCATCAAGATTGATAGTAACATAAATATCTGTTTCCCCAGTAGTGCGGTGAACTGAAGCTATCCGAGAAGTTTGTTTGTTAGTCATTTGTCAGTTGTTAGTTGTCAGTTGTCAGTTGTCAGTAGGGGCGAAGCATTTGGAAGATAAATTAATTATCGGTCATTGCCAAAAATAGTTCTCCAAATGCTTCGCCCGTACAGTTGTCAGTTGTTAGTAGGGGCGAAGCATTTGGAAGATAAATTGTCGGTCATTGCCAAAAATAGTTCTCCAAATGCTTCGCCCGTACAGTTGTTAGTTGTCAGTTGTCAGTTGTCAGTTGTCAGTTGTCATTGGAAAAATTCTTTCTCCCTACATCCCCCACATCCCCCACATCCCCCACATCCCCCACATCCCCCACATCCCCCACATCCCCCACATCCCCCACATTCCCTACATTCCCTACATTCCCATAATTTCATAACCTGCATCTACATACAGGATTTGTCCAGTAATACCGCTGGCTAAATCACTGCACAAGAAAGCCGCAGTATTACCTACTTCTAATTGAGTAACGGTGCGACGGAGAGGGGCGACTTTTTCAACATGATGAATCATATCTAGAATACCACCCACGGCTGAAGATGCTAAGGTGCGAATGGGACCTGCAGAAATGCCATTGACGCGAATATTTTCAGGACCGAGTTCTGCGGCCAAGTAACGAACACTGGCTTCTAAACCAGCTTTAGCCACACCCATGACATTATAGTTAGGAATTGCTCTAACTGCTCCTAAATATGTAAGAGTAATAATACTTCCGCCTTGAGTCATCAAAGGTTTGGCTGCACCGCTTAACTGTACAAGTGAATAAGTGCTAACTTCCAAAGCTGTATTGAAACCAGAACGAGAAGTTTGACTAAAACCTCCAGTCAAATCTTCTTTTTTTGCAAAGGCTAAACAATGCACTAAAATATCTATTTTCCCCCATTCTTGCCGGATGGTTTCAAAAGTAGATTGAATTTGCTCGTCATTTTCAACATTGCAGGGCAAAAATAGGCTAGGACTGAGCGGTTCTACCAATTCAGAAACTTTTTTTTCCATTTTACCCTTGTCATCTGGCAAGTAGGTAATGCCCAAATTAGCCCCGGCTTTGTGCAGTTGTTGGGCAATTCCCCAAGCGATAGAACGGTTGTTGGCAATACCTGTAACTAGGGCATTTTTTCCAGATAGATTCAGCATAAACATTGCTAATGTAATTCATCATTAGGAGCATACTAGAATCTGAGTCTAGTTTGACTGTGTTGGGCTAGAGATTTTCCAAAATACTCCAAGCATAAGCAGTAAGCCCCCAAAAAACCATGACCATGTTCACAAAAATTCTCAAGAAATTGGCAATTTTTAGAGGCAAAACCTATAGACTATAATTAGTGAAACTACTTATCAATAATTACTAGCTAACCGGAACAACAATTATGTATCATTATAAACGAAAAACTAGGAATTCCGCGTTTGAGTATAGGAAAAAACAGAAAATTTAATGATGATCTATTGATTTTTCAGGTGTATTCTTAGGTAATTAGTTTTTGTTTTTCTGGCATTGGGTAGGGGAAGGGAGAAAATGATAGTGACACAAGATAAAGCCCTAGCAAATGTTTTTCGTCAAATGGCAACGGGGGCTTTTCCTCCAGTTGTGGAAACATTTGAACGGAATAAGACGATCTTCTTTCCGGGAGATCCTGCCGAACGAGTTTATTTTCTTCTCAAGGGTGCTGTAAAACTGTCGAGAGTCTATGAGGCAGGAGAAGAAATAACGGTAGCTCTGCTCAGGGAGAATAGCGTTTTTGGCGTGCTGTCGTTGCTGACAGGGAATAAGTCTGATCGATTTTATCATGCAGTGGCATTTACCACTGTAGAATTACTTTCAGCCCCAATTGAACAAGTCGAACAGGCACTGAAGGAAAATCCAGAATTATCCATGTTAATGCTGCGAGGTCTTTCTTCGCGGATTCTTCAGACGGAGATGATGATTGAAACTCTTGCTCACCGGGATATGGGTTCAAGGTTAATTAGTTTCTTGTTAATTCTTTGTCGAGATTTTGGCGTTCCTTGCGCTGATGGCATTACCATTGATCTGAAGTTATCCCATCAGGCGATCGCTGAAGCAATTGGCTCTACTCGCGTGACAGTCACTAGACTGCTGGGAGATTTACGCGAGAAGAAAATGATTACAATCCATAAAAAGAAGATTACTGTGCATAAACCTGTTGCTTTAAGTAAGCAATTTACTTAGAAATTATGGGGGAATGGAGTTGGCACGGGTTCTATTGTTGAGGTAGTGCGGTCTTGGGATCTGTCCAAGCAGAACAACTACCGTAGAGATTCAACCGTTAATTTGGAGGAAGATCTCAAAATTGGATAATTTCTACTTTTGCCTAACTCCATTTACCCACAGACAATGGTTAAACATAGTAGGCTGGATCAGTCAGCATTACGGTAGCTAAAAATGACCACCGGTTACATTCTGATTGCAGCAATTCTCATTTTGGGAGGCGTAATTGCCACCGTGGGCGATCGCATCGGCACACGAGTTGGCAAAGCCCGTCTCTCACTTTTTAATTTACGTCCGAAAAAAACTGCTGTAATTGTCACTATTTTTACAGGTGGTCTAATTTCTGCATCAACTTTGGCAATCCTATTTGCGGCTGATGGCGGATTGCGAAAGGGCGTATTTGAGTTAGAGGATATTCAAAGAGATTTGGGGAACAAGCGGGAACAACTAAAAACCGCAGAGGCGCAAAAAAGCCAGGTAGAGAGTGAGTTAAATCAAGCCAGACAAGAACAAAGTCAGGCGCAACAAGAATTACAGAAAATTAATAAATCATTACAGGCGGCAAATACTAAACAAAAGGCTACACAAGCCCAACTCAATCGCACTCTGAACCAGCAAGCTAAAACTCAAACCCGACTTAATCAAACTCAAAGTCGTCTTGGTGGAATTGTGATTCAGTATCAACAAGCTAGAAATGAATTACAAACTCTTTACAATCAGCGACAAACATTACAAACGGCGGTGGAAGAGTTAAAAACGGAACGAAAAAGATTATACGCCCAAGCTAAAGAAGCTATTGATGAAGCAAAGACGGTGATTGAAAAACGCGATCGCAAAATTACTAAATTAGATAAACTTATTCAAAATCGTAATCTCGAAATTAAACAGCGGGAAGAAGTTATTATTACTAGAGAATCTCGCTTGAAAGAATTAGAGAAACAACAACAATTTTTAGAGCAGGAAGTAGCCAGACTAGAAAAATACTATCAGTCCTACCGTGACCTCCGCTTGGGTAAACTAGCTTTAGTGAAAGGTCAAGTAATAGCCGCAGGGTTAATTACTGTGGACAAGCCTGATGCGGCACATCAGGCAATTATGCAAATTCTCCAGGAAGCTAACCGCAATGCCAATATTCAGTTAACTGAACCTGGTGGTACACCAGTAAATAAAGAGATACTCCGTGTTACCAAAGATAAAGTTGAGCAGTTAATTGCACAAATTAAAGATGGTCGAGAATATGTAGTGCGAATTTTCTCCGCAGGTAATTATGTCAGAGGTGAAAAGCAAATAGAATTCTTTGCAGACGCAGCGAGAAATCAACTCGTATTTTCATCAGGTGAAGTGCTGGCTAGTACTACAGCGGATTTAAAAAATATGACATCTGAACAAATGCGTCAACGCCTAGATTTACTAATTTCCGCTTCTCAATTTCGCGCCCGGAACGCGGGAATTGTCGAAAGTGTCCAAATAGAAGGCACTTTTCTGCGCTTTGTTACCCAACTACAGCAGACGGAACAGGAAGTAGAAATTAAAGCCGTAGCCGCAGGAAATACTTATACTGTGGGTCCGTTGAGAGTCAAATTAGTAGCCATTTTGAATGGACAAATTCTTTTTAGTACGTGAGGTAATAGGTAATAGGTAATAGGTAATAGGTAATAGGTAATAGGTAATAGGTAATAGGGAAAAAGAATTAATTTACCCATAACAACTGACCAATCAATGACCAATGACCAATGACCAATGACCAATGACCAATGACCAATGACCAATGACCAATGACCAATGACCAATGACCAATGACCAATGACAACTGACCAATGACTAATACACAACCTGTAATTTTAGGATTTGATCCTGGTCGTGATAAATGTGGGATTGCCGTGATGGGATTGGATAGGCAAATATTCTATCATCAAGTTGTATTGGCAAATGAGGCGATCGCTAATATTGAAACACAACTGCAAAGATTCCCAGTGTCCTTAATTGTCATGGGAGATCAAACAACAGCTAAAAAGTGGAAACAGCAACTTAATCAAGAATTAAGTAAACCCACCAATATCATTTTGGTTGATGAACGTTATTCCACTTTACAGGCACGCGATCGCTACTGGCAGATGTATCCACCCCAAGGCATCATCAAACTATTACCCAAGGGTTTGCGTCAACCGCCCAGGCCAATAGATGACATTGTAGCCATTCTCCTGATTGAACGATATCTCAACCGACTAACTGACAACTAATTTACAATTCAGCCCGAATTGTAAAAGCATAATCCCCCCCAGGTTCTAACTGATAGTCCTGTTGTTCTAAAAACCGCCCTAGAGGTTCTTTGATTAAAGCACGACCTTGGGAAGGCTTTACAGAAAGTTCTCCCCGGCGGAAATGCCACTGGAAATGCCACTGAAAATTACCGGCGCTAACTTCACCTTCAAGAAAGCCTTGTGGCCAAGATTGGCGGGTAATTTTCACATAAGCAGTAGTTTCTGGCAGACGTTTAGCACTCACGCTTGTTTGATGTCACGGATGGGATAAAGGACAATTATAAGAAAATAGGCTGAAAACCCCGGAATTAACCCCTAAAAATTTTTAGGATTTTTAGGGGTTAATGTCTTGGACTAGATAACGCAAGGAGTCTGGTTTAAGTGGTCTCGTTGAACCAAGAATCCCCGTGTCTTTAGACCGGGGAGTGTCAAGTAGGCTACTTATTTTATGTACCAAAAATAGCTTAATTTTACAAACTAATAAAAACAAGATATGTTAGCAAGCCCTAATTAGTCCACCCCAAATAAAAAAGGTTGCTGAATTGCTGCAACCCTAATGTTTAGCAGTATTGTGTTTTTAATCAATAGATGCCAATTCAACGGCTTTTGACACTCTCAGAGTCTTTTGACACTGAGATTCTTTAATCAATGAGCTTTACGCTTACCGGACATTTCTGTAAAGATTTTGTCGTATCTAGAATTTTTTTATTATTTTCCGACCTGATCGGATTACCATTACCAGAATTTATGCTTGGAGATGAGTTCTCTTCTATCTGATCATTGCTAGGTTCATGGATAATCAGGGTATTGCACGGAATCGTATCTGATATAATAGCACTGGCCATCATCCCAGTATGAACTTCCATTTGTGCTTCTGGAAGAACTTCAAACACCAGCCTTTGTCCGGGAAATACAACCCTTTCAAAATACCAATTGGGAATATTGGAGATACGAGTCACCTGGATCTTACTCGTAGCATTGACGTAGCAACAGAGAATCTTCCCCGAATGCTCTGGTGGTAGAGGATCTAATATCTGAGCCATAACTGCTGAGGAGCTTATTTGCGCCACAATTTTACATTACATCAGTAAAGCTAACACCCGATGATCCCCAGTAACTGTAACTGCGACTACCAACTGCAATTTTCTGCATTATTTCTGTCTAAAGATATATAGAGATTATAAAAGTTTTCAAGAACTAGAGAAAATCGCTGATGTTTTGCAATACTGTAGCCAAAAAAAGTAAAGGTGTACCTCACTGATTTGAAAATTGCTATAATTATAATATACTCTTCAAAAATACCCTTATAAAAATAATTACAATGGTTCAAAAAATTGCCTTATTTAATCACAAAGGTGGTGTTAGCAAAACCACCACTACTTTTAACTTAGGTTGGATGCTTGCCTCAAAGGGGAAGAGAGTAATCCTTGTAGATACAGATCCCCAATGTAATCTTACAGGGATGGCTCTAAAAGAAGAAACAGAAGACGATGAGGCAAGAATAGAAACCATTTACAACAGACATTCTAATATTAAGAGTGGGTTAGCTCCTGCTTTTGAGTCACAACCACGAGCTATTGAAGCTGTAGATTGTATTCAGATAGAAGGTCAAGAAGGTCTATTTTTGTTACCTGGTCATGTGGGCTTTGGTGAATACGAAGTAACATTAGGTATTGCCCAAGAACTAAGTGGTTCAATTCACACACTCAAAAATTTGCCCGGTGCAATTTCTGATCTTTTGGAAAAGACTGCTAATAAATTTAATGCTGACTACATTTTAATTGATATGAGTCCAAGTTTAGGATCTATCAATCAAAACTTACTGGTGACAAGTGACTTTTTCTTAGTACCTACGACTGCTGATTTCTTTTCTGTGATGGCAATTGATTCTCTATCTAGAATATTACCAAAATGGTGTGCTTGGGCAAGAATGGCCAGCGCAAACCCCATATTAAAGGAAGCTACTTATCCATTTCCTCAATTTAAGTTGAAATTTTTAGGAACTATAGTTCAAAATTATAGAATTAGGAATGGTAAAGAAACAAAAGCATTTCAAACATGGATAGAAAAAGTAGAGAATACAGTTACGAATAAGTTAAAACCGGTTCTGGAGAAAAATAATTTATTATTACCTAATCAAGTTTATCCTGAACAGGGTATGAATGGTAGTTTTACGATGACCAAAATTTCTGACTTTAATAGTTTAATTGCTCTATCACAAAAACACGCTACACCAGTTTATGCACTTAGGCTGGAACAATTAAACCTGCAAGGCATAGTAAAAGAAAATAATGAAAAAAAGCAGGAAGAATTTAAAACAACTTTTTCCGATTTAGCAGATAAAATTATTGAACTATCATCGAGTTATGCAGTCAGCCCTTGATCAATTTCGTATTAGTATTCAGCGTGTTCGGGATTTAATTTCTCTGCATAACTCTATTAAAGCTCAAGCGACTACTGCTTTGGATTTATCGGATATTCTTAGGGCAGCTTTAGTTCTGACTGTAAGTGCATTAGATTACTACATTCATGAAGTTGTAACTTTGGGAATGTTGGAAATACATCGAGGAACAAGACCAGAACCATCATTTAGGGATAATGCGACTCAATCAGCTTTTGCAAAGTTTAAAGTTGCGCTGGGTAGCGCCAATCAAGATAGAAAAGTTGCTATAGATATCGGCTCATGGATAGAGAGTGAAATACAGCAGAGTTATGGAGATGACTTTTTACAGCAGTCTCATAATATTTCCAGTTTAATTCCTATTATTTCCAACACTATTTTAAATAGATTAAATAATAATTCATGGTTAGAAGCTGAAATTAGAGAAAGTCTGAGTTATAAAAGTTTTCAAGAACCAGATAAAATCGCCGATGCTATTAAGTTGATATCAAATATAAAATTGTGGGAGAGAGTTACTAATAAAATGAGAGGAAATACTACACAGGAAGCTCAAAAGAATATAAAACAAGACCTACAGGAAATTGTAAAACGCCGAAATCAAATTACTCATGAAGCAGATATAGATCCTACTTATGGCTTAGGAAATCGCTGGCTTATAGATGAATCAATGGTTAATGATGCAGTAGATTTTATTGAGCAGGTTGTTGAGAGTATTCATCAAATTTTATAGCTGCGTTATTTTCCCACAACCACCCCCCAATTTAGATACAATCTATAAACTGACTAACCTCTACTTAACCAAAATGACAAGCATCTCCACCCCTACCCTCAAAATCCCCGAACTCCTAGCACCTGCGGGTAACTGGGAATGCGCTCAAGCAGCAGTAGAAAATGGTGCGGATGCGATTTACTTTGGTTTAGAAAAGTTTAACGCGAGAATGCGGGCTGAGAATTTCACAGCAGCAGACTTACCCGAATTGATGGAATTTCTGCACCTGCGGGGTGTGAAAGGTTATATCACTCTGAATACCCTGATTTTTCCCCAAGAACTAACAGAAGCACAGCAATACCTCAAAACTATCATTTCTGCGGGTGTTGATGCTGTCATCGTGCAAGACGTGGGTATTTGTCGGCTGATTCGTCATCTTTCCCCTGACTTTCCGATTCACGCTTCAACGCAGATGACTATTACCAGTGCTGCGGGGGTAGAATTTGCTAAATCTTTGGGTTGTCAACTGGTAGTTTTAGCGCGGGAATGTTCGATTTCGGAAATTAATAAAATTCAACAACAAATATCTCAAAAAAACACTTCCTTACCTTTAGAAGTTTTCGTTCATGGTGCTTTGTGCGTCGCATATTCTGGACAATGTTTAACCAGCGAAGCATTGGGAGGACGTTCTGCAAATCGGGGAGAATGCGCTCAAGCTTGCAGAATGCCTTATGATTTAATTGCAGATGGAGAAGTTATTAATTTAGGCGATCGCAAATATTTATTAAGTCCTCAAGATTTAGCTGGTTTAGAAGTTTTACCAGAGTTAATTAAATCTGGAGTTACTTCCTTAAAAATTGAAGGACGTTTGAAAGCACCAGAATATGTTGCTAACGTGACTCGCGTTTATCGTCAAGCATTAAATCAACTATTAGAAACAAATATAGAAACATTTTCTAGTTCAAAGAAAGACCAATATAAGTTAGAAATGGCATTTTCTCGCGGACTATATACAGGTTGGTTTGAGGGAATTAATAATCAAGAATTAGTGCATGGGAGATTTGGCAAAAAACGGGGTGTTTATTTGGGAGAAGTTACCCGAATTAGAAATGCAGAAATCACAGTGAAATTAGAAGCACCTGTTAAACCGGGAGATGGAATTGTTTTTGATTGTGGACATCCTGAAAGGAGAGAAGAAGGAGGAAGAATATATGCAGTTATTCCCAATGGTCGAGATGTAATATTAACCTTTGGTAGAAATGATTTAAATTTCCATAGTATTCACATAGGTGATAAAGTTTGGAAAACAAATGATCCAGAATTAGATAAACAAATTCGTCAAAGTTATACTGGGGAACATCCCCAATTTACCAGACCAATTAATATAGAAGTCCATGGAGAAATTGGTGAAAAATTAATAGCTATATCCCGTGATCAATCTTGGAATATAGTTCAAGTAGAATCAGAAATATTAATAGCAGAAGCCCATACAAAACCCCTCTCTACAGAAAGATTAAAAGAACAATTTGGACGTTTAGGAAATACACCTTTTCATTTAGACACTTTTATAAATAATCTCAACGGTAATATTATGTTACCCGTGAGTGAGTTAAATCGAATGCGTCGGGAGATAGTTAGTAAATTAGAGGAATTAAGAAGTAGACCAAAACTTTGGGAATTAAATCATCAGGGAAAATGGCAAGATCTAATTAGTTCTAAATCTACACCAATTCCTGGTTTTCCTTCCCTGATTGTTTTGGTGAGAAATATCGAACAATTAAAAGTAGTATTAACAGCAGATATCAAAACCATATATTGTGAATTTGAAGATCCTCGCAATTATAAAGAAGCAGTAAAAATAGTCCGAGAATCAAAACAGGAAGAAATTAGTATTTTTGTCGCACCACCTCGGATAACTAAACCTGGAGAAACCTGGATTTTAAACCAAGTTCTTGCTTCCCAAGCTGATGGTTATTTAATTAGAAATTATGATCAATTAGAATATTTTGCCACAGAAAGATGTGTTGGTGATTTTTCCTTAAATATTGCTAACCCTTTAACCGCAGATTATTTTCAACAACGCTTTAATTTAGAACGATTAACAGCATCTTACGACTTAAATATTAATCAACTCGAAGATCTAATCACACATTATCCAGCGCAAAATTTTGAAGTGACAGTACATCAACATATACCCATGTTTCACATGGAACATTGTGTATTTTGCGCTTTTCTATCTGACGGAACAGATTACACCAATTGTGGTAGACCTTGCGACACACAAGCTGTTACTATTAGAGATAGGGTAGGTAGTGAACACATTCTTAAAGCAGACGCAGGATGTAGAAATACAGTATATAACGCTACTGCACAAACTGGAGCAGAATACGTGCAACGGTTAATAGGATTGGGTTTACAGTATTTACGGGTTGAATTTGTCAATGAGACACCGGAACAAGTGCAAAAAACAATACAAAGCTATCAAAAATTACTTCAAGGAGAAATCATCGGTTCGCAACTTTGGAGAGAATTGAAACTACAAAACCAATTAGGTGTGACTCGTGGTGCGTTGGGGATGAATTAGATTAATAATGATAAATATTATTACGATATTTACAGTCACTGTTAACTAATTTCCATATCAGTAATAGCGTACTAGCACCATTAAATTCAAACATAAGTTAAAGCTTTACTGAGATAAATGGTATTGAAGTGATGAAAGAAAACTTAAAAATTTTCCAATGTTCTGAAGATAAATATGTTGATGCAAAAATTTTGCCTTTATCTCAGAAGCATCTTGAAGAGATAGAATTATATTGGAAACCTGAACTTAACAAGAATAAATGCTGGGACAAAGATTTAGAATTTAGCAAATATTTACATGAGAAACCATCCTTAAAATTCTATGTATTGGAATATAATTTAGTTGCCCAAGGTATAATTGGGTTACTTCCTGGTCGTCCGTCAATGTTAGAACGGGGTGAAAATTTAGTTTACGTGGCTATACTAACTGTAGCACCTTGGAATCGCCCAGATATTAACAATTCACCTAAGTATAAAGGAATAGGTACAACTTTAATAACATTCGCAGCTATATTTAGTATTCACTTAGGATTTGAAGGTAAGATAGGTTTACATTCTGTGAAAACAGCAGAAAATTTTTATAAACGTTTAGACTTTCTTGATTTAGGGAATGATATAAATTACAAGAATTATCACTATTTAGAGTTACCTACTGATGATGCTAAGTTATTAGTTTTAAACTCTTTATTGCTTGACAATTTAAGTAATTAGGGTGCCAATTTTTGTCGTACCACTCCAGATAACTAAACCTGGGTAAACCTACATTTTAAAATAATAAGCATTCAGCCGTCAGCTATCAGCTATCAGCAAGAGTTGAATTGATAAGCATTCTGAATATTAATTACTGATGTCAGTTTTCCTATTTCAAAACCCCTAAAATCCAGTTTTAGCTGACTGCTGACGACTGATAGCTGAATGCTTACTTAAAATAAGTTCTTAACTTTGGCAAAAATTGAAGCTACAAAACCAATTAGGTGTGACTCGTAGTGCATTGGGGATGATGTAGCTAAACTACGATAAGTAGTATTACAATATTTATGCACCTTGTTTACTACTTTATATGTCAAGTTTAGCTCCCCACTGTCAGCAATTGCAAGCACAAGTTGAATCTATTCTCCAACTTCTACAGCAAGAAGCAGCTTTGCGTTCTCAAGATATTACATCTGTGCAAATTTCTTTGGATAAAGCGATTTCTCCCAAGTTTGAAATTGTGTTTGCGGGTGCTTTTAGTGCGGGTAAATCAATGTTGATTAATGCACTTTTGGAGAGAGAATTATTATATAGTGCAGAAGGACACGCAACTGGTACAGAATGCAAAATTGAATATGCACCAGCAGATTCAGAAAGAGTTGTTTTAACCTTTTTGAGTGAAGCAGAAATTCGTGAACAAGCGGTTTTTTTATGTCAACAATTGGGATTTAATACTGTAGAAAATATCAATAAACAGGATGTAGTTGATTTATTGCATCAAGGTTGTACAGCAATTATTCAACAAGAGGGAGGAGAAAGTAAATCAGAACGTGCAAAACAAGCAAAAGCATTAATTTTGCTATTAGAAGGATATGTCACAAATCGAGATCGCATTAATACAATCAATAATGCGACATACTCGATGGAACAGTTTAATTTTACTAACCTTAAAGAAGCCGCAGGATATGCACGCAGAGGTAGTAATAGCGCCGTTTTGAAACGAATTGAGTATTATTGTTATCATCCGCTTTTGGAAGATGGTAACGTCATTATAGACACACCAGGAATTGATGCACCAGTAGAAAAAGATGCACAATTAACATATCAAAAAATTCAACATTCAGATACCTCAGCAGTAGTTTGTGTTCTCAAACCTGCGTCAGCAGGAGATATGACGAAAGAAGAAACCGAACTATTAGAAATAATGCGGGAAAATGCAGGGATTAGAGATAGGGTTTTTTATATCTTTAATCGCATTGATGAAACTTGGTACAATAATCAACTTAGACAACGTTTAGAAGATTTAATTAACAGTCAATTTCGAGATACTAACAGAGTTTATAAAACCAGTGGTTTGTTAGGATTTTATGGAAGTCAACTAAAAAAAACAACCATACAGGATAGATTTGGATTAGATTCGATTTTTGCAGAAAGTGTTAAAGGTTTAGATAGTAGAGAAGAAACACCACAATTTGTCAATGAATTTAATCGCTACTGCGTTGCTTCAGGTAAACTTTCTCCCAGTCAATTTAGAATTTCTCTCCATAATTATGAAACTTCTAATCACAACTATGTGAGAATTTTAAGCGAGCAGGGAACACCGTTAATTAATCAACTCATTCAAGATAGTGGAATTGAAGAATTTCGCACATCAATTACTCGCTATCTCACAGAAGAGAAACGTCCCCAATTATTCAAAAATCTCGCAGATGATTTAGAAGATATTTGTATCAAACTCAAAAAACACTATCAAAGTGTGCAAATTAATTTAGATAGTCAACCGCGAGAGATCGAGAGTATGAAAGAATATGAGTTGCAAAAATTAAATCAGCAACTCCAGCAAGTTGGAAGAGAATTTAATCAGCATATTAATGATGAAATCAACAAGATTATTAATAATAACTGCGAAGACTTTGAAGCAGATTTTCGACAATTACAATCACGGATGATTCGTCGTCTTGATGAATTATTAGATACCTTTTCTGTAGCTGATGCTTACCGTCGCGCTACTTTGAGTCATCCCCGCAATGCAACTGCACCTTTATTAGCTATTTTAGTAGAGGCTTTTTATTATCTATCAAATGAGTTAGAAGACATTTTTATAGAGTCTTGTCAACAAGTTGTTGCTAATCTATTTCAACAGGTAATGGAAAAGATTAGAAAATCAGAATATTACCGTCAATTATATCGCTTACTAGGGAATGATGGAGGAATAGAATTACAGGTAAAAGTCATAGAAGAACGGGTTTCCCAAGCTTTAATTAGTGCTGCTAGAGTGGAGTGCGATAGATTTGTCAGAGAAAGTCCTAGATTTTACAACGAAGGCACATTTTCTATCTATCAATTTCGACAAGTATTAGAACAAACTTCCCAAGCTTACGACGCAGGAAGTGTAATTGAAGCTGAACCTGCAATTAGACAATTATTGAAGTTAGATTTTGAACCGAAAGTTTCTGATACTATTCGTAAATCCTTCCGTCAAACTATCAACCAAACTATCAAAACTCAGTTATTACCAATGGGGGAAAAACAAGCAGATGAGATATTACAACAATATACTCATGCGCGGGGTTATTTAGAGAAGACTTTACAACAAGAAGCTGAGGAGAAAATTGCTAATAATCAACGTTTGTTGAGTCAGGTTCAGGAGAAGATTCAGGAATATAATACAGCAGTTGCGGGAATTAATGGCTGTTTACAAGCGATGCAGTTATATGAACATTTACTGCCGATAATTGGGGAAGAAGAGGTATAATGTTTGGGGTGAATGCAGGATTTTTCTGTGTTCACCTAATTTTGAGGTTTCGCGCAAAGTCGCAAAGAAGCAAAGACGCAAAGGAAGAAAGAGATGGAAGATAATTTTAAGTTAGAAAATTGTAACCCACATGAAGCTTTATCATTCAAGGATAATGTATTTAAAGTTTCTAAATTAAAGGAAAAATTAGAAACGGCATTTTCTGGTGATTTAGCTGATGTACTTCGTGAAAAATTAAAATCTTATGGAGTAGATATAGATCCAGGTGGATATATAAGTGGTGGTAGATTCTATTCCTATGGTTATTCTAAATTTTTTCAGCAGGGAATAGAATGTGAAATTCTCAAATTTAATTCTGGAGAATGGCAAAAAGGAAAAATGAAAATCAAAGTTACTCTAGAATTTTGTCCTGACGAACCAGAAATTGAAGAAATCAAAGAACCAGAATCACCCCTTGATGATTTACGAAGGATGATAAACGATACTACACCATAACTCTTACCTTTGCGCCTTTGCTCCTTAGCGCCTTTGCGCGAAACCAAAACATGAACAAAACCCCACGAATCCCCATACCTCAAGAAGTCAGAAACTACGTTTTCCAAAGAGATAAATATCAATGTCAAAGCTGCGGTAAAATCTCCCAAGAAACTCAACTCAGCATTGATCATATTATCCCCTTATCTCGTGGGGGAAAAAACGATATTAGTAACTTACAAACTCTGTGCTTAATTTGTAATCAACAAAAAACTAATAACATTGACAACCGTTTTCGCCGACATTTTGAAACTTAGTGATATTTAGATCCCCGACTTCTTAGAGAAGTCGGGGATCTGATTCTTATTCTTTCACAGTTTTAAACCACTTAGTTATCCCGTCAGCTAAAGTATTAGCCATTTTCTTCTGTGCTTGAGGATTAACTATCTCTTCAAATTCATCAGGACTACTCATAAAACCCAATTCCAATAATACCGCCGGTGCAGCACTAGGACGAGTCAGGGCTAAATTATTCCAAAACACACCGTAGTAAGGTTTACCGAGTTTTTTGACTACGTAATTTTGTAAAAATACTGCGAGGCTGTGTGATTGAGGATGATACCAAAAAGTACCAAAGCCTTTGGTTTTTTCCGCATCACCATTATCCGGTAAAGAGTTATGATGAATGGAAAGAGCGATCGCAGGTTCTTGTTTATTAATTATCGTCTGACGTTCCCCCAAAGACACATCTCGATCATCTTCCCTCGTCATCACCACCTTAGCACCGCGCTTCACCAACTCATCTCGCAGCAATTGAGAAATTATCAAGTTCACATCTTTTTCTAAATACCCAGTTGGTCCACTCGCACCAGATTCTTTACCTCCATGTCCTGGATCAAGTACAATTTTGATGCCAGATAAAGGTAGGCGTTTACTATTTTTAAGCTGGGGTGGATGACGTAAAGTTAAAACCAAAGTTGTATTGTCATACCTCAGCTTATAGCCCCACTGTTGGAGCTTTTTGAGGTTAAAAGTATATTTGACCTGTGTGGGGCTTACCTGTTGCCAATCTAGGCGAGAAATTAGGTGGTCATCATCTAGACGAATTGTGTCTGTTTGAGCAGTGGTATTGTAGAGGGTGAGAATAAAGGAGTTATTTCCCTGTTCTACACTCACGGGAACAGCAGTTTCTAAGGGAAAACGCATCTCTGTTGCTTCAGCCAATTGCCGATAGCCGACACTCCGAATCACTGTCTGTGGTGCAACCGCACCTGATATAATTTTAGTCTCCTTACTATTAATCCAAGCCCCATAGTCTAAGCGCAACCATTCACCTTCTTTTCCCATAACACTTGCCATAGTTCCCTTTGGCAATGGTGTCAGTCGTGAATAATCGGTACTAGGTCCCGTGCGAGTAACGCCTGATTCTGATGCAATTTCCGCAACTCCTAATTGTGTGGGCGCGAGAATTTCGATTTTTCCTAAACCAGTTTGAGTTATTCTTTGATCATTCAGTTGTAAATTAAATTGAGGTTTTCCTAAATCAGCAGCATTTGCGACTGTTGTACAACCTTGGTATTTGGTAAGACTAGAAAGATTAGGCTGATTTAACCCCGTCAAAACACTTGAATTTGGAGGTAATTGTGCAAGTGAAGGCTGGGGTAAAAGGGCAATATTTTGATTTACCAGATTAACCGAGACAGTAGCTTGAGGTGGTGCAACTGCACTAAAACAAATTAATTCTCCTGGTAATCTGGCAATATCGACAGCAGGAGTCAAGGAATCCTTAGCAAAGCCTAACCCTTGGGGTAACTCAGGTTGAGTGGACACCCTGATGATCTTAATCTCTCGTTCTTGATTTTGGTAACGAACTTTAAATATATTTTCTCCTAACTGTAAGGGAAAACTGGGGGAAAAATGCCCGGCTTTGCTACGGTTAACGAGCTTACCATTAATTAAAACTTGCCCGTCGGGGGGCGCTGTACCGATAAAAAATATTTTTTCTGTGCTGGTTTGGTAGTTTGTCGGGGGAAAAACTACTAAAAGTGGTTCTTGTGCTAATGCAACTGAGGAGGTGAATAAAAAATTAAATAATACTAATCCTAAGAGTTTTTTCATGGACAAACACAGAAAATTTCAGAATAGGGACTGTGGCACAATGGCCAAGATGGAGTTAAACATGAATGATGTGGAAATGGCAATACATTGGCCAAAAAGGTTGGGACGTGGAGTTATTGGGCAAAATTCATCCTCCAAACAAGCCTCGAAAATCGTCTACACAAATTCTCCTGCGGGAGCAAAATCTATATTTAGAAGTTGCTAGAAATTGAAAATACTATGACTAAGTTTATCTTTGTGACTGGGGGCGTGGTTTCCAGTATTGGTAAGGGAATTGTAGCAGCAAGTTTGGGACGTTTGCTCAAATCACGGGATTATTCGGTTTCGATTCTCAAGCTCGATCCCTATATTAACGTTGATCCAGGGACAATGAGTCCTTTTCAGCATGGGGAAGTTTTTGTCACCCAAGACGGTGCAGAAACAGATTTGGATTTGGGACATTACGAACGGTTTACTGATACTTCTATGTCTCGGTTAAACAGTGTTACTACTGGCTTGATTTATCAGTCAGTTATTAACAAGGAACGCCGAGGCGACTATAATGGCGGTACTGTTCAGGTAATTCCGCACATTACCAATGAGATTAAAGAGCGAATTCTCAGAGTTGCTAAAGAAACTAATCCTGCTGCGGTAATTACGGAAATTGGCGGAACTGTGGGTGATATTGAATCACTACCTTTTCTGGAAGCAATTCGTCAACTGCGAAAGGAAGTAGGAAAGCGTAATGTGTTGTATATGCACGTTACTTTGTTGCCTTGGATCGCTGCGGCTGGAGAAATGAAAACCAAGCCGACTCAACATTCTGTGAAAGAATTGAGATCAATTGGCATTCAACCAGATATTTTAGTATGTCGGAGCGATCGCCCCATTCCGGTCGGCTTGAAACAAAAGTTATCAGAGTTTTGTGATGTCCCTGTAGAATGTGTTATTACCAGTCCAGATGCTCGCAGTATTTATGAAGTTCCAGTAATTTTAGAACGGGAAGGATTAGCTGAACAGGTTCTTAACTTACTACAAATGGAACAGCGTCAACCCAATATGACCCAATGGGAAAATATGGTAGACCGGATGTATAATCCTAAATATACCGTCGAAATTGCTATTGTTGGTAAATATGTGCGGTTAGGTGATGCCTATCTGTCTGTAGTCGAGTCTTTACGTCATGCGGCTATTGCAACTCATGGTGATTTGCGTCTGCGGTGGATAAACTCGGAAGTTTTGGAAAATGAACCACCGGAAAACTATCTTGCAGGTGTTGATGGTATCATTGTTCCGGGCGGTTTTGGTAGTCGGGGCATAGATGGGAAAATTGCGGCGATTAAATACGCCCGCGATCGCCAAATTCCCTTTTTAGGTTTATGCTTAGGAATGCAGTGTTCCGTGATTGAATGGGCGAGAAATGTCGAAGGCTTATCTAATGCCAATAGCGCCGAATTTGACCCATATACAGACAATCCGGTTATTAACCTCTTGCCAGAACAACAGGATGTAGTAGATTTAGGCGGGACAATGCGCTTAGGACTTTATCCTTGTCGCGTACTTCCCAATAGCCTAGCTTTCCAACTTTATCAAGAAGAAGTCATTTATGAACGCCACCGTCACCGTTACGAGTTCAATAATGTCTATCGTAGTCAGTTATTAGATTCTGGTTATTTGGTGAGTGGTACATCTCCAGATGGTAGATTAGTGGAAATTATTGAATATCCCAAACATCCTTTCTTTATCGCTTGTCAATTTCATCCTGAATTTCAATCTCGCCCCAACGCACCTCATCCTTTATTCAAAGGATTTATGACCGCTGCAATTTCTCAATTTCATTCGACAACTACCACACCCAAGCCTGTACAAGTTTCTTAGTTGTCAGTTGTCAGTAGGGGCGAAGCATTTGGAAGATGAATTATCGGTCATTGCCAAAAATATTTCTCCAAATGCTTCGCCCGTACAGTTGTCAGTTGTCGGTAGGGGCGAAGCATTTGGAAGATGAATTATCGGTCATTGCCAAAAATAGTTCTCCAAATGCTTCGCCCGTACAGTTGTCGGTTTTCCCCATTACCAATTACCTATTTCCAATGCTAACTTAGCAGCGCCTACCATTCCCGCTGTATTTCCTAATTCTGCGGGGAGAATTTGCAAACCTGCACGGGAAGTTGGTAAAACTCGTTTTTCGATTTCTGCTGTTAATGCAGGTAAGAAAAATTCAAAACTCCCACTGACACCACCACCAATAATAATTGCTTGGGGTGTCAGCACATAGAGTAAACTGGTTAAACCAATTCCTAAGTCTTTACCATATTCTTGCCAAAAAGTCAAGGCTTCTATATCTCCATCTTGGGCAAGTGCGCCTAATTCTGCTGGTTCTTTGCCTGTGCGGCGACGGATAGCAGAGATTGAAGTATGCTGTTCTAATGAGCCTTGATTGCCACTATTACACATTGGTCCATCAGGATTTAAGGTAATTAAACCTAATTCTGCTGCTGCACCTTGATGTCCGACAAATAATTTACCATCAAGAATAATTGCCCCACCAACGCCAGTCCCCAAAGTTAGTAAAATCAAATTGGGGAAATTTCGACCTGCACCTAACCAAGCTTCTCCTAAACCTGCACAATTAGCATCATTAGCCAAAATTGTCGGTTTACCCGTTTTGGCTTCTAACCAATCTGCTAGGGGGACATCATGCCATCCTACTAGATTAATAGCAACTTTCGCAATTCTTCCCGCAGCATCAGCAGGACCAGGAGTACCTAAACCAATAGCGACACTTTCATTATTGGGGTCAATTTGTGATATTGCATCTACTATTTTCAATAATACAGCCTCTGGTGTTGCGGGTTGGGGAGTATCCACAGATAAAGATTGCAAACAATTACCATCTGCTGTGAACCGACCAAGTTTAATCGCAGTTCCCCCTAAATCAATACCAATTACTTGCTGCATAATTTTAATTTATTTTATAAAAACTCCATAGCTATTTAATATATCATTTTTTAGATCTCACGCAAAGGCGCAAAGGAAGAAAGGAAGAGAAATCAAGGGTGTGGTACAATTTATGGAAAATAAGTTGAGGATGAAATATATCAAGTTTGAGATCAGGTAAAATCTAATTATCAATATCATGGTTAATTAAGTGGATATTACACAACTTAAACATCAAGCTGATATTTATTTCAAACAGGGAGATTTTATATCAGCTATCAATTTTTATGAAAAATGTCTTGAATTAGCTCCTAATTTGATTTCTAATTATTGGTATTTAGGATTGTCTTGGTTATTGCAAGGCAACGAAATTGAATGTCAATCAATTTGGTTATCAACTTTTACTAATAGCGAGTTGGATTTGCAAGACAATGATTTGATAGAGTTTATTAATTTACTCAAAAATAAAGCAGATGAATATTTAGAACAGCACAATCATCAACTAGCACAAACTATTTATGAAGCTATTTTAGAATGGGATGATAATCAACCTGAAATTTATTATAATTTAGGTCATGCTGTAGCTATGCAAGGAAATTTGGAAGCAGCAATTGATTATTGGCAAACAGTCACTGAAATTCAACCAGATTTCGTTGATGCTTATTTGAATCAAGCTTATATTTGGCAGAAGTTAGAAAACTTTGTCGAGGCTATTTCCTGTTATGAAAATACTCTTAAATTTACTAATGATTATTTAATTTATTATCAACTTGGACTTTGCTATTCTCGCATCAAAAAATGGGAATTAGCAATTAATTGTTTTTCTCAATCTATCCAAATAAAAAATAATTATGCTCCTGCCTATAGTGATTTAGGAATAATATTAATTTATGCGGGTAACTGGGAAATAGGAATTAATTATCTCAGAAAAGCTCTGGAAATACAACCTCAATTTTCCGAACATTTAGTAAATATTGGTAAAGCCGAAAATCTTAAATTAAATAATATTCATTTGACAGGAATTAATATGATTAAATCTCTCCTGAATATTTCTGAATCTGAAAATGAATTATATTTAAACTTAGGTAAAATCTTTTCTGAAATTAATCCAGAATTAAATAAAATTAATTTTTCGGCAATTGTTCCTATTTCTTCTCCTTATGAATTTTATGAATCAACCCAAGAATGGATAGAAAATAATAATTTTAATAAATCTCACTATGTAGAAATTTATCCAGAAATAGATATTCAGTTAAATCATCCAAAATCTTTAGATAATTCAATCCATTTTAGTTTTAGATTTGGTAAAAATATCAAATTACCATCATCCTTTGTTGTCACAATTCCCCAAGGGAGATTTTGGTTAAGTTCAGATCAAACCCAATCTGCTATTTTTACAGATGAATCCCATTTTTTAGCTGATATTTCTCCAGATTTCCCGATTTTAAGCCCTAATCATCCTGATAAAAATCCTCGTAATCATGCTATATTTTCTATTGAACATCTGCCTCCAATTCACTTTAGAGAAGGGAATGTAGCTGTATTAGCTGGTTTAACCAACAATATTTATTTTCATTGGATGTTGGATATTTTACCAAGATGGGAATTATTAAGAAAACAAAATTGTGATTTTGATAAAATTGATTATTTTGTAGTGGATAATAGTTTACCATTTCAAAGAGAAACTTTGAATTTATTACAAATACCAGAAAATAAACAAATTAATATTAATCAAAGTCATCATATCCAAGCCAGTAAATTAATTGTTCCTTCGTTTCCAGCAAGTGTAGCTTGGATGCCAAAATGGACTTGTGAATTTTTAAAGCATCATTTCCTGATACCAGAATATGTGAAAAATACGCCTTCTCAACAGAGAATTTATATTACGAGAAATCTGGCTAAAAGTCGCAGAATTTTAAATGAAGATGAAATTTTAAACTTACTCCAATCCTATGGATTTACAGTAGTAACTTTAGAATCAATGTCCGTATTAGAACAAGCTGCTTTATTCTCGCAAGCGGAAATTATTATATCTCCTCATGGTAGCGGTTTAACTAACTTGGTATTTTGTCAACCTGAAACTAAGGTGATTGAGTTATTTGCCCCCAATTATGTTTATCATTGCTATTGGTGGCTCAGTAATTTAATAGGTTTGGATTATTATTATTTACTGGGTGAAACTCTTCCGGGTTGGCATTTTCATCATCTTATTTATCCTCAAGATTTTTCCGAAGATATAGTAATGAATGTTAGAGATTTATTAAAATTAATCCAAATATGTGAAGAATTATGAACAGAAAAATTGCTGACTTTTTGAATAACTCGGGGGTGTAAATCTTGCTACTTGCATAAATTAGAGGGAATTTGAGGATATAAAATTCATGCAATATGGGTAAAATCTGTACAGATAGCAAGGAAAGAAACCTCATGTTAAGAAATATTACTATGAAAAGCCAACTGCAAGCCAAATTGATTCAACATATTATCACTAAAAATAGAGATGATGAGGGTTTTACACTTCTTGAACTAGTAATGGTATTCATCCTTATTGGTATTCTATCTGCTATTGCTTTACCTTCCTTCCTGAACCAAGCCGCAAAAGCCCAACAGTCTGAAGGAAAAATCTATGTTGGCACAACCAATAGGGCGCAACAGGCTTATCGAATGGAAAATGCATCATTTACTGAAGATGTTGACACTCTACAAATTGGTATTTCTACCTCAACTGAGTATTATAATTATTCAATAGTCACAACTAGCAACACTGCTGTCATTACAGCAACAGCTAAGAATACTGCTGCGCTCAAAGGCTTTAATGGTGGTGTCACCGTTCTTTCGGGTGGACTAACTTTGACTATTGCTTGTCAAACAGCAGGACCACAAGCCAATAATCCTATTAGTAATCCTAATTTAACTAACACCAATGCGACTTGTGCAGGAACGATGACAAATATGGACTAGGAATCTACTGTTTATTAATCGGTTTTGTGCAGATAGATAGTCAATTATTTTTACTGATAATTTGCACGTTGACAATGGGGTGTAAATTATTATGTACCTGTTGCCAATTTGCGATTGGCGCACCTTTTAAGATACCAGACAAGGCTAGAGAAACCATAAATCCACCTGTAGCAGCCGCAATTAAAGTAATATTATCGTTCACAAAACTCTCTCAGTAATAATTAAATTTTTGTTGGTTGACAACTGACAACTGACAACTGACAACTGACAACTAACAACTAACAACTAACAACTGACTATTGCCTATTTTCTCTTCTTAGACGAGGATTGACAAATTCATTCAACCCCTCACCAAGTAGTGATAACCCTACCACTAAAGTTGTCATTGCTAAACCAGGAAACAGGGTAGTCCACCAAATGCCTGTAGGTAGTGCTTCTAGAGCTTGTTTTAAATCATATCCCCATTCTGGCACTTCTTCGGGTAATCCTAACCCTAAAAATCCTAACCCGCCTAAAACTAAGATGGCATCTGCGGCGTTGAGGGTAAAGAGGACGGGGACGCTTTGAATAACATTGAAAAATAGATACCTTGATAAGACAACCCAGGTAGAAGCACCCATTGCTTGTGCAGCTTCTATATATACTTCAGTTTTGACGCTGACGGTGTGGTTACGGACAACGCGATAATATTGGGGAACGTAAGCTATACTAATAGCGATCGCTGCATTTAAGATTCCTCGCCCCACGACAAAAGCCAATGTTACTGACAGTAATAAACCTGGTAAAGTATAAATACTATCCATGAGAAATAATAGAGCTTTATCCAATTTTCCCCCCAAATAACCGCTGACCATGCCCAAAGGTACACCGATGATCATGCTCAATGATGTCGCTAAAGTCACAACTTGCAGCGCGGCTTGTACACCAAACACACTGCGAGAAAAGACATCATAACCCAAACGGCTCGTTCCAAACCAATGTTTGGCCGAAGGTGGTTCATGAATGGGGTTAGAGAGAAACTCTCTGGGATTTTGCAACCATCCCCAACTTTGGAAAACAGGAGCAAAAAAGGCTAAGAAGATGAAAAATAGGGTCATACCCATCCCAATTAGCATTAATCGCTGGGATAGGCTAGGATTTTTCGTAAATTTCCAGAAATTTGGTAATTGCTTTTTTATAATCGTCATGGGGAAATTCAGAACTGGGTATATTCAACTCGTTCCCAGTCTCTGACTGGGAATGTAGATGTGCGGCTCTGCCTCGAATCAAGTATAGTAGAGCCACAGCTTTTTGGAGTCCATTCTAAGCTGTTACGCAGCTAAATCTGATATTTCGTAGCCTAGAGTCCTTGCCGTAAGGCTTTCGGGCAAAAAAAGTAAATGCGTAACAGCTTAGTAGCAATGTCTATTTTCAGCCTCTAGATAGTGAAAGCACCTCTCTATAAGGATTTTAGCCTATTTTTAACCCACAGTTAGAACTGTTGAACAGATGGGAAAAAAGTTTTTTCCTGGAAGTGATATGAAATTGATCGGAATGGGGTAAGTTATTTCCATCAAGAAACGAACAATAGTCCAAATCAGGGAAAAATACCATGAAAACCGAACTAAAAGCCAAATTCATCCAACAAATCCTCAGCAAAAAGAAAGATAACGAAGGTTTCACCCTTATTGAACTATTAGTTGTAATTATTATCATCGGTATTCTGTCCGCTATTGCTCTACCTTCTTTCCTCAACCAAGCAGCAAAAGCTAAACAATCGGAAGCTAAAACCTACATTGGTTCAGTTAACAGAACGCAACAGGCTTACCGGATTGAAAATACATCCTTTGCTGGTACCTTTGAAAGTCTGCAAATTGGTATTGGTACCCTAACTACTAACTATACTTATGCAATTCCTAGTGCAAGTGCCTCATCTACTGTAGTTACAGCAGCATCTCGAGATGCCAACGCTCTCAAAAGCTTTTCTGGCGGTGTGGTTATCCTCGACAATGGACAAACTTCTGCTGCTGCCTGTCAGACCACTGGAGTTACCAGTACTCCTGTTGTACCTGCATTGAGTACTTCAACTGGAGCAGCCTGTACAACCAGTGGTTCAGAACCCATGAAGTAAATCTCTTTATTGTTGATGTTTGAAAATGCTAGATGCAAATTCATCTAGCGTTTTTTTTGATATAATTTATTGCCATAGTTTAGGTGTTAACAGATTTTGTGAATTGTTAATACCTAAATTTATTTTGATTTTAAAGCTTATTTAAAACCAAGTTTAAGGTTTTCAATCATGACTGACCAGTTAGATAATAAAATTTCTGCAATGCCAATCTTATTAACCATTGAACAATATGAACAAAATATTATTGAAAGTCCTGAAGAAGTTACTAATTATTGGTATTTAGGATTAGTTTTATTATTAGAAGGAAGAGAAGAAGAAGCGCAAATTACTTGGATGACTCCTTTTCTTGAATTTGGTGAAGAAGAGTCAGAACAATGGCTGCAAGAATTAACAGCAATTTTATTAACTACTGCTCAACAACAAGAAGAAAATTCCAGTTTAAAATTGGCTTGGGTAATTCGTCAACACGTCAAAGAATTTATTCCTGATGATATTAATAATCTTTTAAAAATAATCTATCTAAATTATGAGTTAAAAATTCAGGATTTGGAAATAAATGTTAATGAATTAACTGTAACCTTATCTCAATTAACAAAACCTCTCATTTTTGATGAAAAATTATTAGTTCAAGCTATTGAAAAAGTAGCTCTTACTCTTGTTGAACCAGTTAATATCCCTGAGTTTATAAATAAACTTTTGGAAGTATTGATTCTTAATTTATTAAGTTCTAAGAATATTATTAAATTATTACTGGAAAAAGCTGATGCCTACCATTATTTTTTCTACCAGCAGATGTCAGTTTATTTTGCTAAAATTGCCCTCCGTTTAGCAACTGATAATTTAACTGCTATGAATTGTATGAACAAAATTATTTCTCCTCTGCAAAGATTAGGAAGAGATTATAGTAAAGATTCTATAGATTGGTCTCATAAATATTTAGAACTTGCTCAACAACCCATTGATCAAATTACGGGTAATCAGTTTTTAATGGAAGCATTTTTAACTTCCTGTAATAATTGGGAAAAAACAGTTCAATCTTACCAACAATATAAATTCTTGTTAGCGAATCTTGTCAGCAGTCAAATACAAGGTGAAGGTTTAGTACAAATGTTGTCTATGGGTGCTTTTTTACTATACATGGAAGATAATCCTGGTGAAAATAGATTAATTCGCAATAGAGTAGCAGGGTTATGTCAAGAATTTATGTTGCAACAGTTCCCCGAATATATTAGCACTTATCAAAAACGTTTTCTTGCACCTCGTCCTGCTTTGAGTGAACGTCCTTTAAGAATAGGCTATTTATCAGGATGTTTTCGGACTCATTCTGTGGGTTTTTTGGCTTGGTGGTTATTAAAATATCATGATCGCCAACAATTTGATGTGCGTTTATATTCTTTAGGTGATCTTTCAGAAGATCCACAACAACAAGCCTATAAAAAAGAATTTGGTGATTCTTTTTATCAAGGAAGTTTACCTATAGCCACAGTTGCAGATAAAATTAACGAAGATGAAATAGATATATTAGTTGATTTAGATAGTTTAACATCCTATGGAAATTGTGCTATTTTAGCCCTGAAACCTGCACCAATTCAAGTTACTTGGTTGGGGTATGATGCAACTGGTTTCCCCGGAGTTGATTATTTTATTGCTGATAACTATGTATTACCAGAATCAGCACAAGATTATTATACGGAAAAGATTTGGCGACTACCGCAAAATTATATTGGTATTGATGGTTTTGCTGTAGGAACACCAACTATTAATAGAGAATCTTTAGATATTCCTGATGATGGGATTATTTATTTTAGTTCCCAAACAGGAGTAAAACGTAATCCCCATAATATTCGCTTACAAATGCACATTATCAAACAAGTTCCTAATAGTTATTTTCTGCTGAAAAGTCATCGCAGTAATCATGAAGATTTGCGAGATTTTATTGCTCCCCTTGCTGAAGCAGAAGGTGTTGATTTCAAACAGTTAAGATTTCTACCTTCTGCTGATACAGACATGGAACACCGCGCCAATTTAGCCATTGCAGATATCGTCTTAGATACCTATCCCTACAATGGTGCAACCACAACCCTAGAAACATTATGGATGGGTATACCCCTAGTTACCAGGGTGGGAGAACAATTTGCAGCCCGGAACAGCTATACAATGATGATGAATGTGGGTGTAACTGAAGGTTTAGCTTGGAGTGATGAAGAGTATGTCGAGTGGGGTGTGAAGTTGGGTAAGGATGAGAAATTAAGACAAGAAATTGTGTGGAAACTGAGAAAGTCAAGACAAACTTCACCGCTATGGAATGGTCAGAAATTTGCGCGGGAAATGGAAAATGCTTATCAGCAAATGTGGCAAAAGTA
This sequence comes from Anabaena sp. AL09, assembly GCF_001672255.1. Lineage (NCBI taxonomy): Bacteria > Bacillati > Cyanobacteriota > Cyanophyceae > Nostocales > Nostocaceae > Anabaena > Anabaena sp. AL09. Next base: position 7,492 of record NZ_LJOQ01000071.1, on the reverse strand, counting down.
CATTGATAGTTAAGGCTAATTAATACTTGTAATTTGGGTTGATACAAGGAAATCGGGCGTTGCTGATAGCCTGCGTGGCGTAGCCATATTGGCGTAAGATTTTTGGAGGTAGAGCCGAGAATCCCTACTCATGGAACGTCTCTACAAAGGTCTTGAACGTATGCAAAATTATTTTCATCCCTAAAATCAGCAATGCCGGAAATCGAAGCGCCGGAAATTATGTTAATCTTTAATCAAAAGGCTGATTTTACAGCACTTCCCGATGTTATGATGTACAAGAACCCCACCCCCACCCCGCAAGCGATGAGGGGGCTTAAGATGTAACTTATAAGAGCGGAAACCGCTGTATGGCCATGGGCATCGCTCTATGAAATCCTAATAAATGACCCATCCTAACAGAAAAAGGATTGTGATTATGTTAAATAAAACACCAAATCAACTACAAAGACTGTATGAAATTGACGATTATCTCTGGTTGGAAGAAACTATTAAGCTTCTAAAAGCAAAAAATTTAGAAAACTTAGACTTAGAAAATTTAATTGAGGAGTTAGAAAGTTTGGGAAGAAATGATTTAAACAAAGTTAGAAGTCTATTAAGACAAATTATAATTCATATTTTACTATTAGAATATTGGCAAGACGAATATGATCGAAACCATCGGCATTGGCAGGGAGAAATAATCGCTTTTAGAGATGATTTAAACAATAGCTTAACTACTACATTAAAAAATAAGTTAGTTCAAGAATTAGATCATATTTACAATGTTGCTTTGAAAGTTGTTGTTCAAAAAACAGGATTAGCATCAAATCTATTCCCTGATAATTGTCCCTATTCTTTAGAACAATTATTAGATGATAATTGGTATCTTCAAAAGTAACTGGATTTGATACAGCGGTTCTTGGTTGAGTGAAATACAAGGACTTCAGCTATCAAAAAGAATCAAAAGTTGCACTATTGCTTAACCCAACCTACATTTCTAAGACTCTTAAAATTGACTTATCAAACTATCCAATGGATAACTTTCTAAGTTACTAACTGGTATTTGTGCTAAATTTATTTTATCTTCATGATCCAAAATCACTCTGCCATAAATTTGAGGTAATAAAGATTGCCATTGCATATCCCCTAGTTTACCTACCAGAGAAATATCTATGGTATCGCTAATATCTAAATCTTCCATTAACAGATTCATAGCTACACTAGATAAAAACATTTCTGCATCTTCAATAGCAATATTACCTGTGTGGATAATCAGAGTAATTTTTTTATTTTCAGAATGATTTGCTAATGTTTGAATCACCTCTTGTAACTCTAAGCCTAGTTCATCTTCTGGTAGTAACCAATCTGGGAATATAATTAAGTTAATATCTCTGAGGTTTAAAGACAACTGTGTTGCATTAACTAAAGCATTACTAACAGTTTCAGCCATCTTTCTCCAAGAGAACTTTTTAGCCTGTGCTAAACCTGCATTGATTAAACTATTTCTGATACTGGGTTTTTGGACTTCACATAAAGCATCTGCTAATCCCATGACATCATGATCATTTATATAAATAGCCGCTGCTCCTGCAACTTCGGGAAGGGAAGCGTTACGGGTGGTAATTACCGGACAACCACAGCCCATAGCCTCTATTACTGGCATTCCAAAACCTTCATATTTAGAGGGATAAACTAAAGCTACCGCACTAGCATAAGCTAATCGCAATTCTTCATCAGTTAATTGCAGTCCATAAAAAGTACACCCTGGGATATATTGTCGCCATTCTGAAGGTAATTGGTTGCCTGTGCCAGTAGAAATAATATCAAAACTTTGTTTATTGACTAATTGACTCAAGGCTTGGAAAAAAAGAATTGAATTTTTATATCCTTGTAAATTACCCAAGAGAAAATAAGGTTTATTAATACCATACTTGTGTTTGAAAGTATTAATTTCTTTTTCAGAAGCAGGAGAAAAAAGAGGATCTACACCACAGTGAGCAACATTAATGGATTCTAAGGGTATATCAGGGAAACATTTATGTAAGTCTTTGGCTGTATGTTCAGAGATGGAAATATAAGATGATGCGTGTTGTATACCGTTATGTTTTTCACGCCACATAGGTTCATTTAAGTTTCCTCCTAATACTTCAGGTATCATATCATAAGCCATAAATACTGAAGGGGTTTCTATAGGAGTAGTATAGTAGGTGGAAATAAATAAATCTGCTGATTCCTCATGACAAACATCTTGCAGCATTTGTTTATCAGCTTCGGTATTGTTATAGTTGTAGGCGGAAATTGTTCGATAACGAATACCGTTAATTTTAGGCGCAGTATTGGCTCTATCTAAGACTAGAATATGATTAGCAAATTCTGTGTTTGCCCATTGTTCTAAAAGACTTTGCCATACTCTAGCAATGCCTGTTTGATATAGTTGGAAAAATACTGCATCAATGAGAATAGTTGGTTTTATTTTTTGGATTTTATTTTCTTGTTCCTCTACTTCTTCTGGTTGTAAAAACTTCCAATTATTACTATTAGTTTCTCTCTGTGCTATTGGTACAATACCAAAAGACTCAGCCAGGTCTACCCTCGTTTCATCTCCTACCCATGCAAAATAATCTCGCAGCAAAGTGGGAAATTCATTGTTTGCTTGTAAAGCTAACCATTGAGAAACAGCATTACTATAGCCATAGTATTCTTGTTTAAATTGTAATTGTTCTAGTGTTACATAGGCAAAGTGTTGAAACACTAAACCATTCTTTTCAGTTTCATTATGTAAAAAAGGATTTATGGCTGCGATATTTTGATGTTTTCCATCTAGAAGAGATTTAACTAATATGGGAGGTTCATGTGCTGCCCAAAATGCACCAGGTTTAAATTGCCAAGTTCTCAACCAGTCTTGCTGAGGATTTTGTGCATAACAGTTACGGGTACTGATTATGAGTTTTTCCCCAACGAAATACCAACACCAATAAAATGCAGCAGTTTTTTCAGGGTTACTTATGAACAGTTCTCTAACAGTACAAATCTGCTCTAATGTCCACAGTTCATCTACATCAATTTGCCATAATAAACACTCTTCTTGAATATTAGCAAGCGGTGCATTCACCATTTCCCTTTTACCATCCCAAAACGCGCCTTCGGGTTTACGGTAAATTGTAATGTTATTTGGATATAGTTTCGCTAGTTCATCCAGATATTCTTTAGTACCGTCATAGCTGCGACCATTTTTATGAAGTTCGTCACTAATATTTCCACCAAGTTGTACACTCCAACTTGTATCGTGTTTTAAGTCAGCTACGCCTTCAATAATATGCCAATGCCATTTAAATGGAAGTTGTTTTAAGACTTCTATATGATATTGAATAAATGGTTGCCCATTCAAAACAATGGTAAAAAAGTTAATTGGTAGTACGGAAAAAGCAATATAATTTTCATAAAAAGAATTAGAATCTACTACTACTTCTCCAATATTTCCCTCTTCAGTTATTCGATGACATTCATAACCATTTTCAATCAAGATATCAAAAGTAGATTTTGCACTACGATTTAATCCCTCCAACATCTTTTGTGATATTTCAAATTGTATATATCTTATGGATTTATTTTTTAATAATTCTCTAGCTCCCTCTAATACATCGCTTTCAGCACCTTCAACATCAATTTTCAAATAATCAATATGATCAATACTGTTTTCTAAGCAAAATGAATCTAACTTAATTGCTTCAACAATTTCTGTATTTATAATGGGTACATATTGCCCTGATCCTTGCGGATCTAGCATTTGTGGTTTTCCAATGCTATTCCACACTGAAAAATCATCTGGAAATTCATTAAATTCTATTTGAGTATCATCAGAATAAAATGCTTTTTTAAATCCGTAAACATTATTAATTTTTAATGCAATAAGTCGCTCTTGCAGTCGATTGAAGGTAGTTGATGCTGGTTCAAATGAATAAACTTTTCCAGAAGAACCTACTACTTTACTTAGAAGGATCGAATAATCACCAATATTAGCACCAATATCAAAAACTAGCATTCCTGGTTTAACAAGTCTAGTTACTAGTCTTTGCTCAGATTTTTCATGCACAGAAAAATAATTTTCAACACTATCCTTTTTTTTGAAAATAGAATATCCATTTCTAATAGATGTGTTTTGAGAAACAAGTATGTAACTAGAGTCATTTAGTAATTTATGATGATTGATATTATTTTTGAATGTAGTAATATCATCTAAACAAATAAATTTTGCTCCATATACTTCGTTTAATTCTGCAACACCAGTAAATTCTGATCCATCTATTAAAACTACGTCAAAATCTTCTATATTATTTTCTTGTTTGATTTTATTAATACCAGCATCAGCAACTCCGGAATTTTTTACATATTCAATATCTTGTTGTAACCAATTAAGAACTTGTTCTAATGGATATAAATTTAAATTAGTTCTATTACTTTGATAAAAATTTATAACTTCTTGCTGCTCAGGAAAACTTTCTAGTGAAACAGAAGAAAAGTTATAGCATTTTACAAATAATTCATTTTTGTACCTATTTTGTAATTCAGCAAATCTAGGTTTTGAAATTTCCATACAAAACAAAATTGGTTTGTTAGGATTTTCTCTTAAACCTATCACAAATGCTTCTGTACTTCCTTCGCCTGAAGATGAGCCAATTTCTAAAACGGTTTGAATATCTTCTTCCCTAGCAATTCTGTGAATAGCTGTATAAAATTCATCATTTTTAATTTCTGGCGGAATTAATCGGTTAAGTTCAGAATTAGTAATTTCATTATTCATAGTCATACTCTTATTTACTTACTCTAATAATTAAATTTTACTAGTGATCAATCTTACTTTCCCCCATTCTCTTCTTCACATCCGCCAAAACAGTTTGATAATCCTGTCTATCTGGATGTAATTTTACCAACCTTTCCATCAAAGCGATCGCTTACTTCACTCCTTAACCCCCCTCAATTACCCCTACCCTCAATTACCCCTACCTATAGAGAGTACCCACAATTTCCAGAAATCTATCACTTTCTGGATATACTAATGTTAATTTTCACAGATCTTTACAATTGACATGAAAATGTCAGTATCAATCCCTTGACTCCTGCTATAATTTATCCATATTTTATTATGAGGTACAAAGTTGAATCATGAAACTCTTGTAGTGCGGGCATCTTGCCCGCTAGATATGTACCTCATAACACCGGGAAGTGCTGTATAAACATATCTCCATATTTTTAACAACCTGGGTTCAACAATGCTCATTGGTGTCAACTTAACGTAAAACCCATAACCCGCCGGGGAATTAATTCCCAGTCTAATAGTTCAAGTCCGTTAAAACGGACTAATAAACTTTCCTAATATTTAGTCATCTTTAGATGACTTTCGCTATTAGCAAGGAACTTGAGTTCCTTGCGGGATAGAGGTTTTACATCATATCAAGATTACTCAATCATCAAATTCAACGCCTAATTCTCGCAATTTCGCTGCTAATTTATCAGCCCGTTGTTTTTCCTGTTCAGCCCGTTGTTTTTCCTGTTCAGCCCGTTGTTTTTCTTGTTCAGCTTGTTCTTCTCCTGTTAATAAGAAATTTCCTGCTAAATCCCACCACCTTAACCAAGGTAACTCGACATTTTTATATGTTCCTTGCCAAATTCCTAATTCAACACCCATTTTTTCAATCACATAATGACCCCTTGCATTAGGTGGCATCAGGTGATATTGTCCTTCGATTAAATGATATAATTCTAATAATGATTTCTTTTCTTCATAAATACCGTAAAAAGGTACTCTAATCGCTTTTTCATAAACCCAAAATTTTCCTTGATATGGAGTTTCGTCCCTTTCTTCTCTACCATTACCTGATACAAATTCAATGACAATTAGGGGAGCAACTAATTCTTGCCACATCACATAAGAACGGCGCATTTGACCATTTAGAGCCGGTGGCACATCAGGAACATAAAACCAATCTGGCGCTTCTGCACCTCGTTCTGGTGGTTCTGTAATCCGCCAATAAATACCGCTATCTTGTCCTATGCAAAATTGCTTATCTGGATGAATTGCTTGTAATTTTGACCAGATAGATTCTGTTAACAGAATACTTTGAGGATGTTCTTGAAAATTTTTCACAAATGTTCCATCTTCACAGGGTAATTGAGTATGATCTGGTAACTGTGTTGAAACATCCAATTTGATGGTGTCCATAATTTTCCATTTTGGAAGAATATGTTGGTTTTAGCTAAGACGAGATATAGTTTTATATCTCATCAAACTACATTATAAACAATTATGATATAAGTTTTACTCTCCCATTTTCTTCTTGACATCTGCCAGCACAGTTTTATAATCCTGTCTATCTGGATGTAATTTTATTAACTTCTCAATTAGGACAATCCCTCCCTGATTATCCCCCGACCTTAACCGCATAATGGACAACTTCTCTAAAGCTGTTTGATTATTAGGTTCGCGCTGCAAAACTAACTCATACCCCTTAATCTGTTTTTGCAACTCAGTTTCAGCCGATTGAACTACTGCTTGCTTAGGTTTTTCCCAAGCCTGTTTGATGGTATTAACCCCTCCAAACAACATTGAACCACCAAATGAAACCATTCCAATATATGTAACAATTCTTTTCTTTCGCTCAATCTGCTTACCGCGCTGAACTAAGTAATCATTCCCTAAATTAGCCATACTTCAAAAATTGCTGTTATCCAAATTGCAGCATCACTCCTACGATATAGAATACCCACCACCAGCAAAAAAAATATCACTCACCATTCCCAACTGACATTTTAACATTTATCCCAAAATCAAACCACTACGGGGAGGAATAATTAAACAAACATTTTCCTCTTTCCAGATAATTTCCCCATTCCCAAATAAAACTTGATTTGATTGACTTTGTAAACTACTACAATCTAGGTTGACTGTAATAGTTTCAGTTCCTACATTCACAGCAATAATTAATTCTTCACTTCCTAAAATTCGCGCAAATACATAAACTGTTTCTTTTGCATAGAGAACTTGGTATTTGCCAATTCGCAAAGCCGGATAATTTTGCCGAATAGCAATTAATTGTTTATGAGTATTTAAAATTTTGGAATTCCAGTCAGATTCAGGAGGGAAAACACGGCGACAATCAGGATCTATTCCTCCAGGTAAACCCACTTCATCACCATAGTAAATACTAGGCGCACCAGGAAAAGTGAATAATAAGAGATTACATAATTCTACACTTGCTTGATCACCGTCAGCAATACTAATTAATCTAGCTGTATCATGGCTACTGAGAAGGTTTAATTGTGTTAGTTGAATTTCCCAAGGATAAAGTTCCAAAAGGCTGTGAATTTTGGCTGCATAACCAGCCGCATCTAAAGGAGGATAGGGAGAATAACCTTGAGATTTAACTAAGTAAGTCGGCGCAAAGAAATCAAACTATGTAAAGATAAGTAAATACGGAAAATCAATCTACTGAGGTGATTAAAATATGGGCGCTCG
>NZ_LJOQ01000070.1:0-7470 GCF_001672255.1 Anabaena sp. AL09 | reverse complement strand
GTCAGTTGATTGTTACTGAGGTAAAGCACGCTCAGATTGGAGAGTTGGGCAATGGCTTCTGGCAATGTTGTCAGTTGATTGTTACTGAGGTCAAGCACGCTCAGATTGGAGAGTTGGGCAATGGCTTCTGGCAATGTTGTCAGTTGATTGTTACTGAGGTAAAGCCTGCTCAGATTGGAGAGTTGGGCAATGGCTTCTGGCAATGTTGTCAGTTGATTGTTTCTGAGGTAAAGCCTGCTCAGATTGGAGAGTTGGGCAATGGCTTCTGGCAATGTTGTCAGTTGATTGTTTCTGAGGTCAAGCACGCTCAGATTGGAGAGTTGGGCAATGGCTTCTGGCAATGTTGTCAGTTGATTGTCACTGAGGTAAAGCCCGCTCAGATTGGAGAGTTGGGCAATGGCTTCTGGCAATGTTGTCAGTTGATTGTTTCTGAGGTCTAATGTAGTTTCTTTGTTTCTAGCAGCCTTTTCAATGATTTGCAGCAGTTCTTGATCAGTCATGGCTAGACACCAACAGAGAAGAAAAAAGATTAGTATAAATCATATAGCATTTCCTAGTCTAATTAACTACAAAATTATCTGCGTCCATCTGCGTCCATCTGCGTTTAATTATTTCCGCTTCTAACCCGATAGAATGGGAATTATTATATTGTTAAAAAAATAAGCAATATTTCGGTTTAATAGATAAGTAAGTAAACGGAAAAAAACCATAACAAAAAGTCAAATTACCCAAAACCTCTTCCCTGTTATCTTGTCATAAAGACAATTTTCAACCCCAACCTACTTAGTAATTAAACGACTCCTACGATCATCTCATCAACTCACCGATTCTTGCGCTTCCCGATACAATCTTTTAGCTATCCGAAATAACTCTTGTCCTGTGTGTAAATAGCGATGATCATAGCTTAATGGGAAGTACGCTAATTCCTCTATTCCATCTCCCACTTGACTCATACAATAGTAAATATGGGCTGCTGCTGCTGCAAAACTAGCAGGATTTGGCAAAGAACGAAACTTAATTTGTGCGTCCTTCAAATCTTCCCGACAGGATGCTAAATAATCTTGAAATTCGTCTAAAAGATCATCATCAAAAGGATCGGCTGCTAACTCCTCAATTTGTGATTCTAAAGAATTAAGAATTGTACAAAGTATCCGATTTACTGGTTTATAAACTAAACGTAACCATTCCTCAATATTCTCATCAATATCTTTTCTTGTTTTCCTAGTTGCTTTGTAATGTTGTTGAGCAGATTCTGCACGTTTTTGGCGAACATGATGAAATTGTTGCTGACTGTGACGAAGTTTCTCATCATAATCAAGACGACTTTTACTATCACTTAAAACTTCATAGGCAGCATTAACACGAATAATTTGCTCATTATCTGTAATGTCTTGATTACTATCAGGATGAAAAATTTTCACCAAGCGGCGATAAGCTTGTTTAATCTCCGCTTGACTGGCATGATTACTAACTTTGAGGGTATCGTAGTGGTTAAAATCGGACATGAATCCAATAGATTGTTAATTGGTACTAGTTGCGGTTTTCGCTTCTAGGTCTTGGAATAAAGGTGTACTTAAATATCTCTCACCGAAACTAGGCTGAATCATCACAATTAAGCGTCCCTGATTTTCAGGACGTTGGGCGACCCGAACCGCCGCACAAAGGGCTGCACCAGTGGAGATTCCAGACAATAATCCTTCCTCCCTGGCTAATCTGCGACCAAAGGCGATCGCATCCTCATCAGTAACCGTAATTACCTCATCAATCAATTCTAACTTTAACACTTGGGGAATAAAACCCGCCCCAATGCCCTGAATTTTATGGGGACCCGGTTTACCTCCCGATAATATCGGGCTATTAGCTGGTTCGACAGCGATCGCCTGAAAACTTGGTTTCCGGGCCTTCAAAACTTCCGCCACCCCAGTAATCGTCCCCCCAGTCCCCACACCCGCCACAATCATATCCACCAATCCATCCGTATCCTCCCAAATTTCCTCCGCCGTAGTTTCCCGATGAATTTGGGCATTAGCCGGATTGCGGAACTGTTGCAACATATAAGAGTATGGTGTTCTATCCACAATCTCCTGCGCCCGCCGAATCGCCCCACTCATCCCCGCAATTCCCGGAGTGAGTTCCAATTGGGCCCCATAAGCCCTTAACATCGCCCGCCGTTCCGCACTCATCGTTTCCGGCATTGTTAAAATTAATTGATACCCCTTGGCCGCCGCCGCCATTGCCAAAGCAATGCCCGTATTTCCCGATGTTGGTTCCACCAGAATCGTCTTCCCAGGGGCAATTAATCCTTCCTTCTCAGCCGCAGTAATCATACTTACCCCAATGCGGTCTTTCACCGATGACGAAGGGTTCATACTTTCCAATTTCACGAGAATTGTAGCCACACAACCTAATTCTTGAGGAATCCGGTTTAGCTTAACTAGAGGTGTCCGTCCCACCAACTCCGTAATATTTTCAACAATCCGCATGATAAATTTTTATGCCTTCAAATGTAGTACATGATATCCAACTGCTTCCGGGAATCCCGTTTTTCACAAAGATCCTGAAGCGAATAATTTTGTAACACTGAATTTGCCGCCTGACGTGCTTCTTGCCAAATTTCTGACACCACAGAATTATCTAACCTTGTGAGGTTAGTATTTTGTTCACCAGTCTGCACATCTAAACCTTCCAAACATTCTAATATCTCAAAGATACTAATTTTCCGAGGTTCTCGCGCCAATAAATAGCCGCCTTTTGAACCCCGTTGACTTTTAACTATACCCCCCCGCCGCAAAGTTGCTAACAGTTGTTCCAAATAGCGATCAGGTATCTTTTGTTGCAGAGCGATTTGCCGAATTTGCATCGGTTCACCGTTTTCATAATGAGTAGCCATCTCTAATAACGCCAAAATTGCGTATTCAGATTTACATGATAGTTCCACAAGCAATAATCCAAGATGAAAGTTGAAGCATGAAGTTGAGCAAAACCTTACAGTTAATCTCTTTTCCAGTATACTCCGGTTCTTAACTAGGGTTTTTCTCTCCACAAAAAAACCCCGCCGCATGGCAGGGTCAAATCACGTTTAAACTTATCAACAAACTTTTAACTATTTAGAAGCTAAAAGTTGTTCTGAGTGTACCGATAAAAGCATCATTGCTGTTAGTAGCTTGTCCAGGAGAAGTAACCCAAATAACTCCAGGAGTTACAGAGATATTTTCGGAAACGCGATACTTATAGAAGCCTTCAACTTGGTATGGAGTCTCTCTAGTCGTTCCTGCTAGTGAGTAAGGTTGAGCGCCACCGAAGATACCCAAGACGTTACCTTTCTTACCAAAATCAGGTAAAGCTAAACCAACTCCATAGCTCCAAGCTTCTTTATCATCATTAGCGCCGAAGCCTGTAACATCATGGTAGGAAACGAAACCACTCAAAGACAGTTTATCGCTAGGCTTGATAGCTGCGGAAATACCGTAGGAGTTACTGGAAGAGGCGCTAGTATTAGCGGGATTTACTCTGTCCACACCCAAACTATTTGCTTGTGAGGTACCGACTAAAGCACCACCATCCAGTCCTGAATCAAATAAGCTGCTACCTGCTTTATGATAACCATGTACATAAGTAGCAGCCAATGCAACGCGATTACCAACATTAAAGTTCAACTGACCTAATGCCGCATAGTTACCGTCGAATAATCCATTACCGGGGGCAGGATTAGCCGCATTTGAGCCAGTATTTGCGACTGTGTTATTTGAAGCCAAGTAACCTAATGTGATTGAACTTGGTTTCAAGAAACTACTACCAGGTTTACCAAACGGGACATTCAAGGCAATCCCAGAACCACCACCAATCCGGTAGATGGGGTTTTCAGAAGCAAAGGTACTTAAAGCCCCCTTACCACCATCTGTTTTATCAAAGAAGTAAGGATTGTTAACAGCCGCATAATCACTATGTTGCCCACCACTAGCTGAAAGATAAACTCTTGCAGGTCCTAGAGGAGCTTCATAAGTTAATTTGTCAATTTTAACGCTGTTAGCTCCAGTGCTACCGACTTCAAAGGTTTGTGTACCGACTCCGTTGCCAGGTACTTGAGAACCAGCAATAGAATTACCATTCTTGTCTTTTAAATCAAAGCCTGTGGCATTACCAGCAGCCAAACGGGTTGTTAATATATCTCTACCCGTAAAGCTGGTTTCCAAGCCTAAACGGACTCTATCTTGGAATACTGCCCGGTTAGCTTTGCCTGTCTCATTACTAAAAGCATCAGTGACAGCAAAAATAGCCTCACCTTTTAATTTAGTGGTAGTGGAGAATTGATTGGCTTCTAATTCAGCAGTCCGGCCTTCTAAAGCATCTACCCGGCCACGTAAAGTTGCCAATTCCGCAGAAAACTCTTCTTGTAAACGCTGTAATGTTGCTAGATCCTGTTTTGTCACCATATCAGCCGTTGCTGTGGCAATCAATTCATTCACACGATCTAAACAAGCATTCAAACCAGCCGCAAATTCGTAACGGCTTAAAGCCCGATTACCACGAAATGTGCCATTGGGATAACCCGCAATACAGCCGTAGCGTTCAACCAAGGACTGCAAAGCTTGGAATGCCCAATCTGTAGGTTGCACATCAGAGAACTGGGAAACTGATGTTACCTGATTTAAGGAAGTATTGTTTTCGTTGCTGTAACGGTTAACCTGAGCTAAAACTTGAGCTTCTTTGGTTTCTGTCGCCAATACTGCTGGCTGTTGGGAAACTTCTGCTGTAGAGGAAGTTTCAACTGATGATGCTCCCTTGGTGGTACTGGGTGCGGCTATTGCTGTTGAAGATACTAACAACGCTGCTCCCAAAATTGCTGGGCTAACCACCAGGGATTTCCACAAAATATTAGACATTTTTCCTTTTCTCCTCACACCTTATATGGATAACTTGAGTTCGCTATAGCTAACTGTTTACAAACGCGAAGTCTTGTTGAAACCTGTGTAATAGGCATGGCTGACACCAATGCCACAATCATAGCTTTCACAAGGCTAACAATTGATTAATTAATCGTTAAACTTCCATGCAATTAACTTATGCAAAAACTTTCTGACCATATCCTGCCATTATATTATAGTTTTTTCTAATAATCAACATAAGATTTTTTGATTAAGTAGATGTCAATTTTTCTAGTAGTATATTATCAGTTACACAAAGTAGATTTGACTTCTTTAAACTCATATCGAACTTTTCTTACACTGAAGATTAGCGAATAAGCTTCGGCATTGAAGAATTTAGACAAGTTTTGAAATATACTTTCAATCAAAACTTTTCCACATTAATTATCATAAGACCTCGCGGTAAGCGGGAAACTCAGTCACAAAGCGTGCTGAGAGGGAAGCGACACGGGCGGTTTTAACCGCCGTAATAATTAGACTTGTTGATCTTAGAATCAACTTAACTTTTTTAACAGTGCATTGTCCTAATCTTTTCCAATTAGCGTCACTAACAGAGACTGCTTTTTCAGTATCTCCGCTAACCCAACCAAAGAAAGTTTTACTTCCTTGAGTGGCTTCCACAAAGTCACCTTTTCTAAAGCCATGACGAGTTGTAGTGCCTCCATATTTCCGACGATTACCACCTTCACTAAAAGTCATTAAATGGAGTTGTCTACGACTAATTGGAGGACGACGCACAATGGTGAATTGAGACTCTGTGATATCAACCCCTCCTATCCAAGATGCGCCATGATTTTTAGCACCTTCCCACGTCTGGTATTTAACAAATTCAGAACTTGCTAAGGCAACCGCATCAACTGCGTGTGTTTCTGGTATTTGCAAAGATTTATCGGATTTTTCTTTATGCAATCCCAGGTACTTACGAAGGTTTGAGGTTTCCCAGCCCTTCTTTAAAACGACATTTGTAAGTTTTGATAGTCGGCTAATTTGGTATCTCTGTCCAACCATGACGGGACTAAAGCCTTTGTTACCTCGTGCTTCAACCTCTTCAATAACAACTGTTTTTATTGGGTAAAGTTGGAGGAGTAAACTAATTACTCGATATTCCAAGTCTTTGTTTGCTCTAATACTTGGAGGCAACTTTGAGCCACGACGATTATCAAATCTTGCTTGACGATGATTGCGTTTGTTGAATGATAGCTTTCTATTAATTCGCCTTCCTCGCCTATTACGCCGCATCATTGATCGTTGATCCATTCGGTCTTTGACCGTTTTGAAAGGCAAAACTAAATGCAACATTTGCAAGGTGAACTTTTTGGACTGAACCGCTATACCTGAAAAGAGTTTACCAGGGTCTAAACCAAGAACTATTTCTTGCGTTTCAGTATTACTTGATTCGGCTAATAACTGGACATAGAAAATGCCAAGTTTATCGAATTTGCCGATTGCTTTACCGCATTTTATCCATCGTCTTGCTCGACTAGGTTTAGTTGGCATTAATGGCGTATTGTCTACTGAAATTACGGGTACTCGCATCAAGAGATAATCCTTCGAGTAAAGTTTAATGTCCCTTCGCTCAACGCAATCAAGATGTCTTGGCTTTAACCAACGCTATTACAAGATAGCTTGAAGATAATCCGAACTAGAGAAGTATTCGGAAGTTCGTACCAAATTGCGTCTCAATGAGCTAGTCAAACACGTAAGTCTTGATTTCTTACAAGCTCAGTCCCTTTAGGGCTGAGTTATTGACTTGTTCGCAATAGCTGTTTTGTTTTCACTCCAAAAACCTGACAAATATAAATGATAGGCGATCGCTAACAAATGTTCCACAACAATAATTTACGCTGGTAATTGTTGTCAGCAAATATCTAAATATTGTCTTATGCTACTGGTTAAAAATTACTACTTAGTACCATAAAACAAAATCAAAAAATTAGATCAAACAAGCTTTTTCGGCTTTTTAAATAGTTAATTCACTGACTCGGTTGTGTACTTGTTTCAACCAAAAACCACCCTTAAAAACTATCCGCCCTGATTTAGATCAGATAATCTAAGTCAGGGCGGTCTAGCGGGTCTTCAAGTTGCAACCAGACTGCCGGAAGGAACTCCGATGTTAAGCCTAGTTAGTTGAGCTAACTTAGTATCTCAAGAGAACTAAAGCTAACTTTTAGAGAACAGCCCCGGCGCACAGCCGGCTAACTGCAACTTGACGACCCATGGGTATACTACTTTCTATCATGGGCATCACCTCCTTATTGCCTAAACGGTCTTAATTTCAAAAGGGGCAAAGCAAAATGCTTTGGTCTTGTAACCTGAGATTACTATAGCACAACTACAAAAATTTGCAATACCTGAATTTAAATTTCTGCCATAAAAAAACCCCTACCAATAGGTAGGGGCTAATTCAAAGATGATAGGTTTTAGAGAGCGTTACCGCGTGGTAATACTTCTTCAGGGAATACGAACTGTTCGTGGGGTTGATCTTGAGGAGCCATCCAAGCGCGGATACCCTCGTTTAGTAAAATGTTTTTGGTATAGAAAGTTT
>NZ_LJOQ01000007.1:0-20596 GCF_001672255.1 Anabaena sp. AL09 | reverse complement strand
GGAATTTGTTGATCAACTTATTGAAGACTTGGACAAACAGTAATATATGGATAGTTATGGGTAGAAATTATCAAGCTGTTTCTACCCCCTACCCATATTTAGACGTTCACTCTATAATATCAGTGCGATTATCATACCCATTTACCCGAATGCAGTATAAGTACATTGGTACTTTCCCCAGCGACTATATGCGCCCGATTCAGACAATAATATATCAAAAGCTGATAATATATCTTAAATCACAGAATATAGTAATTAACTGATTATGTCCAATTTAACAACAATCGCCCGACTACGGAATATTATTTTCTCGATATTTCTAACTCTGATCATTAGTTGCATAGTTCCTGCAACTGCTTCGGCTTCTGACTTGGGAATTGAATCAGGTTCTCTTCGTCCTTGTCCAACTTCCCCTAACTGTGTTGTCAGTCAAAATGCTGATGCTAAACACGCTATTGCACCAATCACTTATGATGTAACACGAGATAAAGCTAGAGAAACTTTACTCAAAGTTCTCACGGTTGTTCCCCGCACCACAGTTATAGAACAAACAGATAATTATATTCATGCGATTTCTAAAAGTCGCATTTTCAAATTCGTTGATGATGTAGAATTTTATTTTCCTAGCAATGATTCAGTTATTCATATTCGTTCTTCTTCTCGTGTGGGAGATTCTGATTTTGGTGTCAACCGCACTCGCTTAGAGCAAATTCGTTTAGCTTTACGAGATTTGAATATTTAATATGAAAATTGTCAGAATCAGGATGTCCAGGATTAAAGGATTAACAGGATTTTCTGTCTGAATCAAGATATTCAGGATTAAAGGATTAACAGGATGAGAATAAGGATTTTATTACCTACTTTCTATTCTCTATTTACCAGTGCAAAAATACTTCCGACAACAAAACCTCCAAGATGCGCCCAATAGGCGACTCCTCCCGTTTCTACACTCATTTTAGCTGCTGCTTGGAGACTAGCAAAACCAGAAATGAGATTTTGCACAAAGAAAATACCAATAATCACTAATGCCGGAACATTAATTGTGGTGATAAAAAAACCTAAAAAGATTAAAGTGGTAATTCTTGCTTGAGGAAACCAGATTAAATATGCTCCCAAAACTCCAGAAATTGCCCCACTTGCTCCCAAGGAAGGAACAGCAGAGTACATACCAATAAACCATTGACATAGAGCAGCTATAGCGCCACAGGTTAAATAAAACAATAGATATTTAAAATGTCCTAAGCGGTCTTCAATATTGTTACCAAATACCCACAAATAGACCATATTGGATATTAAGTGCCACCAACCTCCATGCAAAAATTGTGATGTAAATAAGGTTGTCCACTCTCGACTCCAGTTAATGGTTAATTCTTGCGGTATGACAGCATACAATTGAAAAAACTGTTCTAGTTGTAGATTTGACAAGTTTATTTCATGGAGAAAAACTAGGACATTCATTCCAATTAACCCATAGGTAAAATATGGAGTAATTCGGGTGGGGTTGTCATCGTAGAGGGGAAACACAAATATTGTTCCAAATCATCATTAATAGCACTATAACAGGAGTCAGGAGTCAGGAGTCAGGAGTCAGGAGTTCAGGAGTTCAGAAGTATGGCTAACGCCACGCTTCGCTATCAGGAGTTCAGAAGTATGGCTAACGCCACGCTTCGCTATCAGGAGTTCAGGAGTATGGCTAACGCCACGCTTCGCTATCAGGAGTTCAGGAATGAAGAATGAAGAATGAAGAATGAAGAATGAAGAATGAAGAATGAAGAATGAAGAATGAAGAACATTTTCCTCCTATGGGAATCATAAATGATGTTTAAAAAATTTTAAGTAGGTGGACAATGCCCACCCTACATATATTTCAAAAATCAAATATTATTCCTATGTTGCCTGTTAAGAGTTCCCTAATTACAAAAGATTTGCTGATTCATAGAGTCTTCTGAGAATAGCTGTAATTTTAATTCCGTAGTCTAAATCCGCAGACCAGCGCCCTGACAATTGATGAACTGACGACGCAACTCCTCTAGTCACAAAGCGAAATCTAGGATCTACTTCTTGTTGGACTAAAGGTTCTAAACTGGCATAGGCTTTTAAATGTTGAATATGCGCTCTGACACCAATTCTGGCGCTGGGAAATGATGCTCCTTCCGCACCACCACCAACTGCACCCAAACCGGCAAAGTTATTTTGCTGGGATTTAATGTCAGTACCAAACCGTAAAAATCCAGTTTCTAAACACATTTGACAAAAAGCAATATCATGATTTATGCCTTCAATTGTTGCTTCTTCTCGATATAGTTTAGGAAGATCAGGAAACTGTGTAATGGCGGTTTCATTATTGGTTTTTAGAAATAGTTGTAGCTGTACTTCTGATGTATTACCATTGGAGATAAGTTGCTCAATTTGTCCAGGACAAACTGTTGAAATTGAGCGTAATTTTACTGTGCGCGTGGCACTATCCCAATCAATAGAAATATGAGAATCTCGAAGTTCTACAGCTTTAATATACACTATTTGGCGATAGGTAATTCGGCGTAAATTAGCTAATTTGGAAATATCAATCCGTAACCGATCTACTAAATCAATTGGGATGTAAGCATTCCCATTAATTAATACTCCTTGTTCAGCGTAATTTTGTCCATTAATATTGATATTAATGCTAGAATAATTTTCGGTTTTTGGTTGTTGAGGATCATTTGCTTGACTCCAAGTAGTTAGTCCCTCCGCAATTCCGATGGCAAAATCACGACGACGACTTTGTAATAAAGCCCGATCTTCAGGACTGCTTAAAAAACCGACTTGTAGTAATAAAGCTCCAATCACAGTTTGACGACAAAATTGTAAATTACCCAAGCCACTATCTGTATCTGGTTTCACTCCGCGATTTGGTAATTGGGGGACACGACGCAAAAGTGCCATTAATACCATTTCGGCATTTTGTTTGCGTTGGTCATTTTTGGCAATATAAAATGCACTTGCTCCCCGCACCGATGGACTATTAGCAGCATTGGCTTGAATTTCTAGCGCTACATCTTTGGAATTAGCACGAGCATTAATCCAAGCGATGGTTTGAGCCGCACTCAAATCATCAGGAACAGCTAAAACTTCTACGTTACGGGTGCGGAGTTCTGTCACCACTAAATCTCGCAAAAGAATCATTTCCTTTGCTTCCGTTGTGCCACCAGCGATCGCCCCGGGGTCATTTTTACCCGCTTCTGTGCCACCATGTGCCGCAGAAATAAAAATCCGCCCCATTTTTACCTATTTCCGTTGCTAAGTCCCAGCAATTGCAATTCTTTGACACTCTCAGGGAGCCAAGCCACTGAGATTCTACTGACAGAATTAGATCAAGGGTTTAGCCCAATCCAATCTCGCTGCGACCGCCAAACGCCGCCTAGACGCTCAAAACAACTGCCAATCAAGGTGTTGAAATTGCGCTTACTTTCATTGTTTTCAATGTTTTCAGAATCCATCACTAAGCCAAGACTCGGTACGCTCCACACCCTGCCATTACTCGCTCTTTTAAGTCATACTGCCGTTAGGACTTGAACCTAACCGTTGTTTCATAGAAGCCGGGATTTCTCCGTACTAGGATGCTTCAACACATAGATGTTTTTTGTTCTTACTCACAATTTAATTCTAACATACCACAGGGATTAAAATCCCTCGTGTCGCTTATATCTCAGGAAGCCAAGCCGCGCTCGTTTTACGCTTACCGGATGCTCTTATAAATTAGCGATCGCTTCTGCAATTCTTCCAGACACAAAAGGTAAAATTTCCCGACTCTTAGCTTGTGCTTTCCCTTCTGTAAACACCACCAACAGATAAGGACGTTGATCTGGTAATTCAATATAAGCCGCATCATGGCGGACTGTGCTTGTCCAACCTGCTTTTGACCAGATTTGACTATTTTGAGGTAATCCACCGCCTAAGAAGCCTGTAACCTGGTCTTCTTCCACATCTTGGGGTAAGTCATCAGGGTTAATATTACGTTTGATTAAATTCATCATAGATTGCGATCGCATACTAGAAACCGCTATCCCACCCACGATACTATGTAATAATCTCGCAGTCGCATCCGTCGTCACCATATTCCGATTTTCAAACATCTCCCCATAAAAAGCCCTTTCCCGGCCATAGGGACCATCACCCCAGGTTTTTTGACAGACATTAATTGCTTGCATTTCCTCCCACCCCAAGGACTGGTAATAGCGATTAATAATATTGCGTTGATATTTCCAAGTTTCAAAAGGCCCAGGACTTAACAGCGGACCAGAAGTAGTCCCACTGATGATATCCACAATTAAACTGGTAGCATCATTACTAGAATCAACGATCATATCCGTCAAAGCCCGGTTTAATTCTCCCGAAGTTTGACTCATACCTTTTTCTAGCCATTCTTGCACCACCACCAAATAAAATAACTTCACCACACTGGCCGGATAAATCCGTTCTCCTCCCCGATAGCTAAAACCCCGCACCGGATGTTCCCAAAAAGCATTAGGAGTCAGCGCACCACCCGTATTCACTGGTGCGGGAGGATCATAGACAACCCAAGTCAAAGCAATTTGATTTGCTGCTAAAGTGGGAAACTCTGCCCAAGTTGCCTCTACAATTTGATTACCGATATTTTCTAGTTGTTGATCTTGATTAAAAAAAACCATTTGTGAATAATGTCCTTATGGTATTCAGAGTCTAGTTTCTGGCTTGATTCTATCATTACCTGTATAATTGCTGAGGTATGAAATCTAATTAAACTCATTTTAGGTAATTTAATATGATATTTGATTTAACAAAACTTAATCAAACTTGCAATCCTCATAAAACTCTTGATCAACAAAATGACGAATTACACATTGCATAGACTTTCAAAACATCTTTTAAATTATTTCTCCAAAAAATGAGTAATCTAAAATTAGCACAATATCAATGTTTAACTAACTTGAATCTCTATGATTCTCCTGAATGTATAAGTTTATCCACCCAAGCTGCAACAGGACGACATTTACGAATAACATCAAATCATCAAGATACAGCAATAGAAGTTTGTTTATGTGAAGATGACTATCCAGGATGGTTATCTGTTCCAGATTTACAGTTTCTTCAACTGACAGAAACACTATATCAACCCCAATTCATTTCAGCCGCAGAAATTCAACAACACGTACCCACAATTATCGCTTTTACCCAAGCAGCAAAAGCACAAGATAATTATTACCTTTGGGGTGGCACAGTTGCACCTAATTATGACTGTTCTGGTTTAATGCAAGCAGCATTTAAATCCGTAGGTATTTGGCTACCAAGAGATGCTTATCAACAAGAAGCTTTTACCCAAACAATTGATATTAAAGAATTACAACCAGGGGATTTAATCTTTTTTGGCACTCCTCAAAAAGCCACCCACGTAGGCTTATATTTGGGTAATAATTGCTATATTCACAGTTCAGGAAAAGATCAAGGACGCAACGGTATTGGTATTGACCAACTTTCGTCACAGGGAGACAAAGTTAGTCAGGCTTACTATCAACAACTACGCGGTGCTGGTAGAGTTATGAAAAGTTACTCCCCAGATCCCCGACTTCTTTTAGAAGTCGGGGATCTATTTCCCTTTCAAATCAGTTATTAGCAATGACCAATTACCAATTACCAATTTTAGATGTATCTATAGTTGTCCCCATAAAAGATGAGGTCGAAAGTTTACCTTTATTACTAGAAGCCATTTCTTCGACTCTCACCGCTAGTGAATTGAACTATGAAATTATTTGTGTAGATGATGGTTCTAGTGATGGTACAGCAGAATTTCTCAAAGCACAAGCCCAAACGCGCACTGATTTAAAAGCGATCATTTTGCGACGTAACTATGGACAAACTGCGGCTATGTCTGCGGGCTTTAATTATGCTACAGCTAAAGTAATTGTGACTTTAGACGCTGATTTGCAAAATGACCCCGCTGATATTCCCATGTTATTAGCAAAGCTAGAGGAGGGTTATGATTTAGTTAGTGGTTGGCGGCAAAATCGTCAAGATGGGGCATTAAATCGGTTGCTTCCTTCTAAAATTGCCAATTGGTTAATTCGTCGGGCTACAAGCGTCTATATTCATGATTATGGTTGTTCTTTGAAAGCTTATCGCTCCGAGTTGGTTGCAGATATGAATCTTTATGGAGAACTACACCGCTTTTTACCTGCATTGGCATATATTGAAGGGGCGAGAATTACAGAAGTACCTGTCCGTCATCATGCGCGACGTTTTGGACAAAGTAAGTATGGCATATCGCGGACGTTCCGGGTATTGATGGATTTATTAACTATTCTGTTTATGAAGAAGTTTCTCACCCGTCCCATGCACGTTTTTGGGCTATTAGGCTTAATTTCTATGGTTTCTGGGGGAGGAATAGGTATATATTTGACTGTTATCAAATTGGCTTTTCATGTAGATATTGGTAGCCGTCCTTTATTGATTTTGGCAGTGTTGCTTTTAGTAACAGGAGTACAACTATTTTGCTTCGGCCTTTTGGCAGAATTACTGATGCGGACCTATCATGAATCTCAAGGACGACCAATCTATCGGGTGCGGGAAGTTGTGGCGAAAAATATTATGGCAAGAGAAAATAGAAAGTAACGTAACAATAGAGAAATAATACTTTTTGCATTATTGCATCTGCCGTGAAAACTTTTGATACTTTTGACGCTGAACTGCGAAAAAACCTGCTCATGTTATTTGCAGCGGGTTTGTTTTTCTGGTCAGGTTTGGCTTCGTTATTGCCTACCTTACCCTTATATATTGAACATATTGGTGCAAGCAAACAAGAAATTGGCATTGTTATGGGTAGCTTTGCCATTGGGATGTTGCTATGTCGCCCGTCAATGGGGGCTTTAGCAGATATACGGGGTCGTAAGATAGTATTATTGATTGGAATGTCCGTGGCAGCGATCGCTCCTTTGGGATATTTATGTGTAAAATCAATTATTCCCCTGATGGTAATTCGTGCCTTTCATGGCATTAGTATCGCCGCTTTTGCCACAGCTTACATTGCTTTAGTCAGCGATTTAGCACCAGAACACCGTCGCGGTGAAGTCGTCGGTTATATGAGTTTAGTTAATCCCCTGGGAATAGCACTTGGCCCCGCTATCGGGGGATTTTTGCAAGCAAGTGCTGGTTATACTCCGTTATTTTTATCATCTGCGGCTTTAGGTGGCATGGGTTTATTATGTATAATCCCCATTGTCAATCCACCTATTATCACCAAACCACATAACAGCAAAAATGATAACTTTTGGCAAATATTAACTAGTCCTCGCGTGCGAATTCCGGCCATTGTCTTATTGCTGAGTGGTTTGACTTTAGGTAGTTTGCATACTTTTATCTCCCTATTTATCAAATCAACCGGCGTTGATTTAAATCCAGGTTTCTTTTTCTCTGCTGCCGCTGTCTCCAGTTTTAGTTGTAGATTATTTAGTGGTAAAGCTTCTGATAGATATGGTCGGGGTTTGTTTGTCACCATGAGTTTAATAGCTTATACACTCTCTATCATCTGCGTTTGGCAAGCAAATAACTCCTTCATGTTCTTATTAGGAGCATTGATGGAAGGTGCTGCTTCTGGTACACTCATTCCCATGATTTCTGTATTAATGACAGATAGGGCTTTACCCCACGAACGCGGGAGAATATTTGGTGCTTCCTTAATGGGATTTGATATCGGTTTAGCTATAGCTGGTCCAATTTTTGGTACATTTGCCGAAACCCTGGGTTATCGGAATATGTTTGGTTTGACTACGGGTTTAACTGTAATAGCCATGATCATCTTCCTTACCCAGTCTAGTCGTAATATCCCTCAATCTCTGCGTTTTGCCTTTGGTCGCACAGAAGATATCTATGCCGTAAAATAACCGGAGGTATGAAATCCCAAATTGAACCTTTAAAACTCAAACCTCAGTGCGTCTAATCTTCGAGATCACGAAGCGTGATTGCGCCTTTGCGTGAGACTAAAATTCATACCCTTAATCAGCAACACCGATAACCGTAGGGGCGCAGTCCCTCCACCCATTAAAAATGCACAAACTCCAAAAAAGGAACTTGTGCATTTTTAATTATAAAATGGGCGAGGAGGGATTCGAACCCCCGACACCGTGGTTCGTAGCCACGTGCTCTAGTCCACTGAGCTACACACCCTTGACCCACGAATTTAATAATAGCACAGACTTTCCCAATGACGCAAGCTAATTTTTCAAATTCTTTTCCACTAACCCATTTGGATGCCCAAGGAGAGGCTCAAATGGTTGATGTATCCGGCAAAGTCGCCACCATTCGCCAAGCTGTAGCCACTGGTAAGGTGCGAATGTTACCTGAGACGTTCGCCGCTATTCAAGCCGGAAACACCCCCAAGGGGGACGTTTTGGCAACTGCGAGGTTAGCGGGAATTATGGCTGCTAAACAAACAGCTAATTTAATTCCCCTTTGTCACCCCTTACCCTTACAGAAAATCACTGTGGAGATTATCCCCGATGCCCAACTACCCGGTTATCAAATTGATGCCACTGTGAAAACTAAAGCGGAAACTGGGGTAGAAATGGAAGCTTTAACAGCGGTGTCCATTGCTGCTTTAACTTTATATGATATGGCTAAAGCGTTAGAGAAATCAATTCAGATTGAAGCGATTCATTTAGTTAGTAAAACAGGTGGAAAGTCTGGGAATTGGGGATAGGCGTAGGTTGGGTTAAGCGACAGTGCAACCCAACGCAATCATTAATAATGTTGGGGTTGGGAGTTGGGATGTTGGGTTTCCTTGCGTCAACCCAACCTACCTATGATTATAAATTTACTCAAAAACTACGGTTCTATTTCCATAAACTAAAACGCGATTTTGTAAATGCAATCTCACCGCTCTTGCTAACACAATTCTTTCTAAATCTTTACCTTTTCTAATTAAATCATTCACCTCATCTCGATGACTTACCCGCACTACATCCTGTTCAATAATTGGTCCTGCATCTAAGTTAGGGGTAGCATAATGGGCTGTTGCACCAATAATTTTTACTCCTCTTTCAAAGGCGCGATGATAGGGATTAGCACCAATAAATGCAGGTAAAAATGAATGATGAATATTAATAATTTGCGGGAATTTTTCAATAAAATCCGCGCTAACTATTTGCATATATTTTGCTAAAACTACCAAATCAATTTTGTATTTATGCAATAATTCTAGTTGTTTGACTTCTTGTTCTTGTTTATTGTCTTTAGTAATAGGTATGTAATGATAATCAATGCCAAATTGTGCAACCACTGGTTGTAAATGGGGATGATTACTCATAATTAACGGAATTTCTGCATGAAATTCTTTAGCGTGATATCTCCAAATTAAATCAAATAAGCAATGATCTTGACGACTTACCCAAATAGCAATGCGGGGAAGAGTATCAGAAAAGTGTAATTCCCATTTTGCATTTAAAGATTGAGCAATAGCATTAAAAGCGGGAGCAATTAAATCTTTTGGTAAATTAAATCCTTTTAATTGCCATTCTATGCGAGTTAAAAATAATCCAGCTTCAAAATCTGTATGCTGATCTGCATGAGTAATATTGCCACCATGATCATAGATGAAATTGGCGAATTTGGCTACCAATCCCTTTTGATCTGGACAAGAAATTAATAAAGTTGCTGTTTGTTTTGTCATTGAAAATAAGAAATAATAATTTTTGCTATTTGAAATCTCGTTCCCAGTCTCTGACTGGGAATGCTATCACAGAGGCTCTGCCTCGACTATAATTGAGAGCAGAACCTTCTAGAATTGCCCCGACTATAATGAAGGCAGAGCCTTCTAGAATCCATTCCCATACAGAGTATGGGAACGAGATTATACATTATTTATTTGTAGGAGTTGGGGAAGGAAGATTAGGTAATGGTTGTATATCAATCTTTTCTGCTGGTTGTTTCCATTCAGATATGTCTCGATTGACTGCATTTACAAAATCTTTAGACACTAACAATAAGTTCATATTTTTGTTACTATCAGCTTGAGCATATAAAAATTGATTATTAAAATCACCTTTACCTAAAATCAATTGATGGCT
The DNA here is from genome assembly GCF_001672255.1 of Anabaena sp. AL09. Classification (NCBI taxonomy): domain Bacteria; kingdom Bacillati; phylum Cyanobacteriota; class Cyanophyceae; order Nostocales; family Nostocaceae; genus Anabaena; species Anabaena sp. AL09. The sequence goes on along the minus strand of NZ_LJOQ01000007.1, from coordinate 10,520 downwards.
TTCTTGATTTTTCAGTTTAATATCAATAGTCGCTACAGGTTTATCTAAACCAAATTCTGATAATTCAGCGGATGAAATTAATACTGTTCTTTCACTTTTTCCTTTAACTAATAAATCCATTAAGTAAGAAACAATTGCATCATTTGCTAGTGCTGATATGGGAGATTTGATTTCCCATTGGGGTTTTTCAGATGTATTTCTTCTTTCTAGTTGTAATGTTGTCTCCTTAATTTTAATTGTTAAAGATTGGACATCATCAGCGGTAAAAGTGAAAATTTTCTGGTTTTGGATTTTTATTTCTGTTTGCTGATTTTTTCCTTTGATTTCATGAAGGTAGACAAAACCACCCAAACCCAGGGCTAAAAGTATTAAAATCAAAGTTGTTTTTGGAAATTTCATATTGAATATTAATTAATAAATTACCTAATTAGTGAGAAATTAAAACTGCTTCTCGCCATTTTTTCACTGAGTTAATTATATAGATGCGATTGCTATATTTTAACGTTTCCATTGTCATAATTTCTTCTCTAATTTTACCTTTGTCAAGTAAATTAGCGCGAAAAGTTCCGGCTAACAAACCACATTTTACCGGAGGTGTCAGCAATTCTCCATTTAACTCCACCACAATATTACCAATAGAGGTTTCTGTAATTTCACCTCTTTCATTCCACAATAAAACATCATCACAATCAGGAAAAGCGGCTTTTGCTATTTCATAAACTTGGCGATTAGTCGTTTTATGATACAAAAATATATTAGTAGAGTCAACAGGTGTGCAACACATACCTAACTTGACTATTTCTTGATTTTTCACAGGAGATAAAGACATAGTTTGATATGTAATCTCACCATCAGAATTTAACAGTAATCGCACTTTATAAGCTTGATTTAAAAATGATTCTGCTAATTTATTAAGTTGAGTTTTTAGGCTATTTATATCAACACTAAAATCAAAGTAAATTGCTGAATTTTTCAACCGTTGTAAATGATAATCTAAAACAAAATAACCATCATGAGCTTGCCATAATATTGTTTCTAAAAGTGAAAAATCTGATTGATTCAATGAGAAACTATCATGAATTACTAATTGATTTTTCATCGGCGTTTCCGCCAAATCACAAAACCTGTTCCTAAACCAATTAAAGGTAATACAAACACGGCAGCTATTGTTAATAAGTTAGCCTGAAGAGTTGATATAACAATCCGGCGATTTTTTGGTTCTTTAGGACGAATTGAAAGAAGTTGTTGATCTTGTTGACTTAGCCAACTAACTGAGTTTAAGAATACATCTCCATTTAATTGTTGTTCAAATAAACCATCAGCGGCAAAATTTGAGTTTCCAAATACTACTAATCTTGACTCTTTCGCAGTAGGTTGAGAATTTGTGGGAATTGGACTTGGTGAATTTGTGGGAATTGGTGCTGGTGAATTTGTGGGAATTGGACTTGGTAAAGTTGTGGGAATTGGATTTGATGACTTTCTAGTTAATGCTACTCCTAAAGTTAAAGGTCCTTTTAAGTCTTGACCTTCATTAAATTCTAATTTTTCACTTTTCTGATCACTTTCTGCCCAACTGCTAGGGTAGGGTTTGGTTTTCAATAAAGCCATAGACTCGATACCAGGAACAGGATCAATTTCCAAAGGACGAGTTAAGGGATATACAGAAATATTTTTCCCAAAATCCTTAGTAATAGGATGTTGTCCATATTCTGTTACTAAGATAGCAGCAGGTCCTAGTTGCAAATTTGCCCCAGAAGTGTCAATGGCCAAACGATTATCTAAATGCACACCCCAATCTTTTAAAATAGTGTCTATTTTCGGGTTGGTATTAGGATCAATCATCAATAATAAGTTACCACCACGATTAAGATAATTTTGTAAAGCTATGACTTCCCCTGTCAATAATTCTTTCTTTGGTCCAGCGACAACTATAACAGTAGCATCATCAGGAACTTGTGGCTGTTCTGCTAAATTTAAAGCTGATGTTGTCAAGTTTTTATCGGTTAATCCTTGAATTGCTTGGGAAATTGCTCCTTTACTAGCTGTAAGTGGATGTTCACCATGACCTTGAAGAAAGTAAACTTTAGCAGTTGTAGAACTGGTAATTTGTTGTAAACGAGTAGTTAATTTTATTTCTGACAACCGTTCATTTTCATTAATTATCTGGACTAATTGCCGTTTGTTTTGAAATTCAAGATAAACTTCACCATAATCTTTAACACCAAATTTTTCTGCTATTCCTGGCTTTAATTGAGGATCAAGATACTCAAATTTAAATTTATTACTTTGACGATGATAGTTATCTAATAATTCTCGATCTTGAAGATTTTGTTCTTTACTGAATAACCAAACTTTCATTGTTTCGGGTAAATTACTCACTAATTCCCTTGATTGAGGGGATAGAGTAAATAATTGACTATCTGTTAAATCTAGTCGCAAATGATAGCGAATACCTAAAAAGTTAATTAATCCCAAGATAACTAATACTGATAAGGTAGCGACTAAAGCATTAGTACCAGATTGGGTAGAACGTTTTTGCCACCATTTACTTTGTTGACTTTGTATTATTATCCATAGGCTACAAATTACTAGACCTAGTATTGTTAATAATAAAGGGATTATTCCCCATTTTTCTGATATTAAACCAATGGTTAAGCCAGCAGCTAAAAAGAATGGTCCGAGCCAAAATACAAGTTTCCAAAGTTTATTTTTATTCATTAGGGAACGGGGAGTAGGGGGAGTAGGGGGAGTAGGGGAAGTAGGGGGAGTAGGGGGAGTAGGGGAAGTAGGGGGAGTAGGGGAAGTAGGGGGAGTAGGGGGGAGAAAGAATTTTCCCAATGACAACTAACAACTGACTACTGACTACTGACGTTGAAACCTAAGTGCATCAATTGATTGGGCAGTGAGAAAAATACCTAAAATAATGTAACTGGCAAATAAAATCAAGCCGCTAGTATCAAAAATTCCTTGAATCAGAGTGTTGTAATGTTTAAGCAGAGATAGATGACTCACGGCTTCACCAATTGGTCCAGGAATGGCTTTGGCAATTAAATCAATGAACAACAGCAAAATCACAACGGCAAAGGTAAGAACAGCCGATAAAATTGTACTGTCTGTTAATGAGGAAATAAACATTCCTAAAGACAAAATCGCTGCTGCTAGTAAGAGTAATCCTAAATGACCAAGTAAGGGAATTATGGGTGATATGGATGGATTGGAACTAGATAAAGCGATCGCTTCCAATCCTATTAAGGGTAAAATCATTGTCAGGAAAAATGTTAATACCCCTAATAATTTACCCACAGCCACAGCCCAATTGGTAATTGGTGATGTGGCTAATAGTTCCAAAGTTCCTCGTTTGCGTTCTTCAGCATAGAGTCCCATTGAGAGAATAGGCAATACAAATAACATTAACCATCCCATTCTATCTAAAAATGCCCGCACAAATTCATAGGGAACATCTATTGTTGGGACGGGAACTCCCATTTGTTGCCCTTGGAAATCATAACTAGAAACTGTGACTAAAATTCCTTCTGGTCCTAACAAAATCATCACGAAAAATAAACCAGCTAAAAACCAAAATGCACTAGCTATTCCATAGGCTAATGGGGAAACAAAATAACTCTGTAGTTCTCGACGATAAATGGCAATAATATTGGCGATGACTATACCCATTTATGCAGTTTCTCCTTCTTCAATTTCTGAAGTTATCTCTGGTGGTAAATGCTTTTCTGCTGTAGTTAGTTCTAAGAAAACATCTTCTAGTGTGGCATTTATTCGCCGCATTTCATATAAATCAAATCCAGCCCGAATTAAAGCCGCCGTAATTTCTTTTCCTGGTTCTATTCCTGGCTGTAATATGACTCGTAAGCAAGTATGATTTTCTGATAATTGCTGATGGTTAGGCATTAATTCTACTAAACTTACACCGGATATATTTTGCAGCATTTGTTTAGCTAAAGCTGCTTCTCCGCCGATTTCTAACTCATATCCTGCCCCAACTGTTAACTGTGTCATTAAATTTTCTGGGGTATTAGTTGCAACTATTTCCCCCCGATTAATAATAGCAACTCGGTTACAGGTCATACTCACTTCTGGTAGAATATGAGTAGATAAAATTATAGTGTGTGTTCCTGCTAAACTTTTAATTAAGTTCCGCACTTCGATAATTTGCCGGGGATCAAGACCAACAGTAGGTTCATCAAGAATAATTGCTGGGGGATCATGAACAATCGCTTGGGCAATCCCCACTCTTTGCCGATAACCTTTAGAAAGTTTGCGAATAATGACTTTGCGCTTGTCTTCTAAGTTACAGCGCTTAATGGCTGCTGTTACTTTTGTTGGGCGATCGCCTGAAGAAACTCCCTTAATCCGAGCAACAAAGTGTAAAAACCCTTCCACCGTCATCTCTGGATATAATGGCGGCGTTTCCGGTAAATAACCAATTCGCTGCCGCACCAACAGAGAATGATCATGGACATCATAACCCGCAATCTTCACTGTTCCACTGGTAGCAGGTAAATAACCGGCTAAAATTCGCATAGTTGTGGTTTTACCAGCCCCATTAGGACCCAAAAACCCCAAAATTTCCCCCGGTTCTACGCTAAAGGTAACATCCGTAATTGCCGTTGTCGAACCGTAAATTTTACTCAGATGCTCAACTTCAATCATTTGCCCAATCACCAATCATGAGAATACCCACATAATCTTAGCTTCTGCTCCCTGTTCGTTGTTCCCTTTTTTTGTAATAATTCAGAATATAGAAAAATTTTTACGTAAATTATTCAAATACATAGAACTGTAAGGAAAATGCATGGAAGGGAATGAGACAGAAAAAATTCGCCATTTATTAGTTGTCCAAGATCCAAAAGGGCAGCGCACTCTTCCTTTGCTAGAAGCAACATACTCTTTAGGAAGGGATTTAAGAAATGCTATTGTTCTTTATTCTGCGTCTGTATCCAGACAACACGCGATATTATTAAGGGTAACAATCCCCAATACTGATCAATATGGGTTTAGGATTATTGATGGTAACTTCGAAGGGAGAAAAAGCACTAACGGTTTATTTGTAAATGGCAATAAATGTCTTCATCATAATCTTCAAAATGGAGATGTTATTGCATTTGATAGTCACACTCAAGCTAAATACTATGTAATTACTAATCTTTCAGAGCAAATATTTTCTGAGTCTTGTGGAACTGGTGACTTGTCTAATTTCCTTTCTGGCAAGGTAAATTCTGTTTCTCACGTTAGTAAAGCTATTATAGAAAATATTAATTTTGGAGCTGATAGTGAGACAGCTTTAGCCCGCCTAGCTTCTTTTCCTGAACTTATTCCTAATGCTATTATTGAAATGGATTTAGCAGGAAGAGTAACATATCTAAATCCGGCAGCAGCGGCCAAATTTCCGAACTTAAGGCAGATAGGTCAGGAACACCCAATTTTGACCCAATTATTAACAGCAGTTAAGAATCAAGCGCAAAATTCCTTTGTCCGGGAAGTAACAATTGGTAACCAAATTTTTGAACAGTCTGTTCATTACTTACCCGAAAGTGATTTAATTAGAACTTTTATTATTAGAGAAATTACTGAGCAAAAACAAGCTGAACTAGAACTAAAACAACGCGATCGCCTATTACAAGGAGTAGCGGAAGCGGCAAATTATTTATTAGCAGAAATGAACTATGATCTAGCTATCGAAAAAGCACTGGCAGCATTAGGAGAAGCTACCAATGTAGAACGAGTCTATCTATTCCAAACTCATCCCCATCCAGTGAGCGGAGAAATGTCCATTAGTATGCAGTGTAAATGGATTAAATCTGGTGCAGAAACTTCCCACTCCCATTGGCAAAATCAGTCTTATCAAACCCCTGGATTAGAACGGTGGTATAGCAAACTTTTTCAAGGTGAGACTATTAGCGACTTTACCCAAATATTTTCCCCGGAGGAACAAAAACTGCTCATGGGAGATCATATTAAATCCCTTCTATTTGTACCGCTAAGATTAGAAACACAGTTCTGGGGCTGTTTGGGTTTAGTTGAATGCAAATCAGAGCGTTATTGGTCAAAACATGAAGAATCTAGCCTGATCACAATGGCCGCAAGTATTAGTGGCGCTCGTCAACGTCAGCAAATAGAGGAAAAGATCCGCTATCAGGCCATGCACGACTTACTGACTGGACTGCCTAATCGGTTACGATTCAACGATATCCTCAACCAAGGCCTCCAAAAAATAATTCAGCCAGAGGAAAGTATTGCCGTGATGTTCCTGGATCTGGATCGCTTTAAAATTATCAATGATACTTTGGGGCATACAGTCGGAGATGATTTATTAAAAATTGTCGCCCAAAGAATCAGAGACACAATTAGAATTGAAGATGTTGTGGCTCGTTGGGGTGGTGATGAATTCACTATTTTCTTACCACGAGTAACTGAAATTCCACCCATTATCCAAATAGCTGAAAATATTCTCCAGACTTTAGAAGATGCTTTTTATATCAACGGACATGAACTTTATATTAGTTCTAGTATTGGCATAGCCCTATTGGGTAAAGATAGTCCTGATGCCGAAACCCTCATTCAACACGCAGACGCGGCGTTATATTATGCTAAAAATGAAGGCAGAAATAATTACCAATTTTATAAAGAATCTCTCAGTCAAAAAAATCCCGAATTATTGAACTTAGAAAAAAATTTACGCCATGCCATGAAACGCAAAGAATTGATGCTTTACTATCAGCCTCGTGTTAATATTACCACGGGTAAAATTACAGGCATGGAGGCTTTATTGCGTTGGAATCACTCAGAAATGGGTGTAATTTCTCCCGCTGTTTTTATTCCTATAGCGGAAAAAAGCGGTTTAATTATCTCTATTGGTGAATGGGCATTACGTCAGGCTTGTATACAAAATAAAGCTTGGCAAGATGCGGGATATCAACCAATTACAATTGCCGTTAATCTTTCTCCTCAGCAATTTGACCAACCTAAGTTAGTAGAAATATTAACTGATATTTTAACAGAAACTCAACTAAAACCAGAATTTTTAGAATTAGAAATTACGGAAACTACAGCGATCGCCGATATCAATTTCACGACAACTGCACTCCAAAATTTAGCAGAAATGGGGTTACTTTTGTCCATTGATGACTTTGGTACAGGCTATTCTTCCCTAAATCGCTTACAAGTCTTACCATTCCATAACTTAAAAATTGATCAATCTTTTATCAAAGAACTAACTACAGATCCAAAAGTTGCTCATATTATCCAAGCGATAGTTACCCTAGGACAATCTTTAGGATTGAGATTAATCGCTGAAGGTGTAGAACATCCCGCAGAATTAGAGTTTTTACGCTCGATTAACTGTGATGAAGTCCAAGGATACCTATTATATCGTCCACTGTCAGTTGAACAAGCTACAGAAGCTTTGAAAAATGAAAATAAATAGTTATAGGCGGCAGGCAAAATTAATTATATAAAAGATTTGGATTTAATGTAGGGTAGGGGTAGCGCCCCCGTGCCTACCCCGTGCCTACCCCGTGCCTACTAAAATAAGTGAAAAGATAACTTAGTCAGGAACAGATGAAATCATGAGAGTTTGGTTTGTATGCTTTTTTGTTCTGTTTGCATTCGCAGAGTTTTTTAAGTGGTTACAAGGTTTTTCTGTCCCATTACCAATATATATTTTAGGGGGGGCATTTTTAGCTGTTGCCTCTAACTATGATCAGATTTTTGGTTATAACCTCAGCAATATTTCTACAATCAACCCGGTGGAAGTACCCCAGGAAATACCTAAGTTGGAATCAGCAGCAAATTCAACCCTAATTTCTTTAAAGACTTCCAATTAAAAAAATATCCCAAAATTTCTTGTAGTGCGGGCATCTTGCCCGCTAATAATAAAAGGACGATGTTAGATACTGGCTTTACAGGTTTTCTAGCAATTAATAAACAAGATTTAGAAGGACTATATTGGCAATTTCTTCGTAAAAAGGTGATTGGAATTTTTGCCTTTGGTGGTGAATTTTCAAGCTGGTATTTTGACTTTGGGATAATTACAATTAGCTTATTAAGTAGCTAATGTCTATCTACCTCAACAGCTTCAGACTCAATTTTATTAACCTCTTCCCCGATTTGATAGGTAATTATTGCCTTTACTCGATCTTTTCCAGCATAGCCGATTTTATTAGTTAGATGAATATCAATTACCGAATTTTCTAAAGGTTTTAATTCAATCCGTTTCGGTTGAAAACTGAAAGATTGTAATTTACGATCAGAAACATTACGAACTTCAATCTTTTTAATAATCACAGTTTGATTTTTTTGCTGATGATTTTCTAAGCTGACAAATACAGTCGCAAAACCAATATCGCGGTTCGGTTGGGGAGGAATACCTACAGGTGGTAACTTATTCTCTTGAGACAGTAAAGAAACCTTAATCATAACTTTCTTATTAACAGCCTTTGACTGTAAGTATGACGATGGTTGACTGTGAAAATCTCTAGGTAAATAATGACAACAATCCACCATACTATCAAAACTTAATAAACTAAACAACAATAATAATGGTTTCATCCACATCACCTTATATTATTGAAATCATGATTACATCAATAAACAGCAGTACAAATAATTAATATTCGTACTGCTACCAGATGATGTCTAGGTATTAGACCATTGGATAATCGCTCTCAAAGAGACTAATTGATCAAATGTGACATCAGCATGAGCAAAACCCCAAGGATTACGTAAATAGAAAGTTCCATTAGTGGCATTATAGGCAGTAATGGTGTAAGCATGACGATCAACCACACCAAAACCAGCACCATAGACAAAACCTGCTGTTAAAATCTGATTAGAATTAACCAAATTAATCAGTTGAGTTTGAGTCATATTACTGACAGATTGGGAAGTAGCGGCTAATCCCGTTACTTGACGAATTACCTTATCCATCCAACCCCCTGAAATAGCTGCATAGGAGTTGGTAGAAGTGCTAGAACGACTCCAACCAGATTCAGCTAACTGGGCATAAGCCTTTTCAGCTAAAGAAACCCAAAGTTCATTGCTAGTGGAACTAGACGAACCTCCACCCCAACCAGCATAAACAGCATTACCTGATAAATTAGTTGGTAACTGACGATCTACAGTCAAATAGTCAGCTACACCATTGTTATAAAAACGAACAGTGAAGGTACTATCACCATTGTCCGTGAACATATTTTGGATGTAAGTCGGGTTTTCCTGGGCAATGGAAGATAAAGTAGCTAAATAGTAGCAATCTCCCACCTGTCCTTGTCGAATATCATTAGCACTAATGCCATTCTGGAACAGAGAACCACTAACAGAACGATAGGAATAGCTGGAATTGGTCAAACCAGGACGATTATTTCCTAAGAACCACTTACCAATCAGATTTTCCATTTGGGTAGCACTACTACCACCAAACAAGTTACCAATAGTAGAACGAGTGTTAGCAACGTCACTATTGGCAATCTTATTAGATAAGACTTTCACGGAATCAGCCATAGTGAAGAGGGTAGAGTTACTAACAAGAGTCCGTAAGTCAGTTAACTCACTGGCATCAATTACACCACCATCTTTAGCATCACGGAAAATGGAAATCATATCATTGCGACTCAAATTACCATCAGCAGCTAAGGAACGGGTTAAAGTGATAATTTGAGCATCTAGTAGATTTTGACTATACCAATTTGTCGGAATCGGTGTTGGTGTGGGAGTTGGTGTGGGAGTTGGTGTGGGAGTTGGTGTGGGAGTTGGTGTGGGAGTTGGTGCAACACCAGTAGCATTTAAGGACAAACTGTAGTTAGTATCACCACTAAACTGATATACCCGCGCATAATAAGTACCTGCACTCAACTGACAAGTAATCGATTCAGAAGTAGTACCAAAAGCTTGAGAACGGGAAATTACACCACCAGAACTATTGAGTAACTGAACATCCGCATCAGCACTCAAGCCTGTTAAACTCAATCTAAAGTTACTTGGTGTTCCCACATTGAAACTATAGTAATCGTTAGTATCACCGGTTCCTACCCAATCACTAAAACTTTGAGTTGCTGTTAATGCACCAACAGCACGGGCTGTAGCTAGGGTATTTCCAGCATTATCAACAGGTGCATTTAACGATGGAAGTTGCTGTGAACTATACTGTGTTGGATTAAGACTGAAAGGGTCTTTATCCAGGTAAGTTAAGGAATTGCCCAATCCTGATAAAGAGGAATCAAAAGACTTTTCAGAACCATCAAACATAATGCGCTCCTAAATCATTTAATCATTTAACAACAACGATTCAGCATCATGTATCTGTTGCTGAATTAGTGATTTTGTAAGATCTTGTCAAGAGTTTGTAACTGTCACAACAACTATACAGATTCTACTGAGAATACAACAAGAGTGAAAATACTTGAATTGCTGATATATTTTTTAACTTAGTTTCATCAAGACGATACAATACTGAAAACCTATACGTTGCCTATAAAAAGGCTAAAATCATTTTTTAGTCATTT
>NZ_LJOQ01000069.1:0-6279 GCF_001672255.1 Anabaena sp. AL09 | reverse complement strand
TTCACTTTATCTGTTTGTTTTGATGCTTCCTTTGATTTTCATCTCCGTAATTTCCCTCTGTAACATTTTGGGGTGCGGAATGTGGGATATAGGGTTAATAATAATTCTTTGGAGGTTTTGACTAAGGAGGAACAGTGGTTTATTGATGAGTATTTGCCTCTGCTTAAATATGACTGTGAAGGGGGTGGTGAATCGGCGGAAATGATCATTGAAGACGTGATTACATTTAGTGAACATCTTGGCTGGCAAGGGTTTTCTAGGGCTGTGAATGCAGCAACGATAGAAATTAAAGCTTTTTTAATTGCTTGTTTGATATCTGTGCTGCCGCAGGAGATTCATGATGAGATTAAGCGGTATTTGGTTTTGTACTTGGTTAAAGTAGAACCTGAATATTAAGTTTCTACTTAAACCACCTGATTTTTTATAGTTGGATTAAAGCAATACAATATTGCGATGTAGCTTGCTGCTTTTTTTTAGGAGTGGGAGCAATTTCTTTTTGTTAAGAAAAAGTACATTGCCGCATAATGGACTTTTATAAGTGATTAAAATAGCATACAAAATACGGTAAAATCGAAAATTTTAAGGTAATATAAATGGCTTATAGTGATTTTACATTGAGTAAATTTAAAAAAGATTTCCATATTCATATTAATGAAAAAATGGATTTATTTGCTAATATTGAACCTATCCAAATAAGTGAACAACTTAAAAATAGTTTAGAAGAAACTAATGAACTGGCATTAGCAATTAATACTGAAAAAGCCCGTTCTGAAATGATTATTACGCCTATTTTATTAGAGGTAAGACGTAGGGCTAATTCTCAAATTAGTTTATTTTCAGGAAGTGATTTTAATGTTGATGTTGAAAAAGGTTAAAATGGTTATTGTGATTTTGTAATCCAGGGCTATTTCATTCTAGATTTAAGCAACGAATTTAGGTATTTCCAGCCATCGTGAGATAGAATCCCTGAAGCCCAAAATGGCGCATTTTCGTAAATACATAAAATGTCAGATTTTAGAATGAAATAGCCTTGTATAGAAAAGAATATTAATTTAATTATTGTAGCGACTGTCTTGATTGTCAAGTGATAATCCAGACAGTCGCTACAATAAATTTTGTTTTACGTAAAGGGAAAGGTAGAGCCATCATTATTAATTTCTTCCAAAATCCCTTGTTCATTAAGTTTAAAATCTATATCTGCACGACTTTCCATCAAAGTCAATAATCCTAAAGAATGAACGGGAAGACTTGCAGATAAAAAAGCTTTAAAAGCTGTATCATCCTGAAAATCTATCATCTGTCTAAATTCATTAAAATTAATAAATCCTTCCAAAAAAGCTTCTATAGCTAATGTATTGAGAACTTTTTGCGATAAATCCTCTAATTTATCCTGGATTTTATCTGTTAAATTATCTGGTAAATCAATTGTGATTTGCATAATTTGACAATCTCCCAACTCTACATTTTTATTTTACTTCTTAAAAGACGTTTAAAGTTCCTGACATAAAAAAAAGATGTTCAAAAATCAAATAGGAGTCCTATGTAACGTCTCTATATCCAGGAATCAACCATATCTTGATAAACAAATTCTATTACTCTCCTAACTCTTGTTCCTTTTTAAGTAATTGATTACTTTGATTATACTCCATTAACGTTATCAGTTTAAACTTTTCTATTTCCGCCTCTGTTAATTGATTTGTAGTAACTTGAAACTGGGAATAATTTGTTTTTCTCACAGCATTTAAAGCAACTTCGGCTTCAGAATACAAATGTTGCTTTCTTTTCAAGATTAAAATTTGCTCCTCTGTCGCTGTAATTTGTAGTGAAGCAGTAAATTCATCTGATTGATAAACTCTAATCTTTCCATCTTCACTATCTTCTACCAAACTTCCTTCACTCATTAACCTTGCTATCATCAAAGGAATAACATATAGCATAATGTCTTCCTCATATATTTCTGCTTGATTTTCTTCCTGTTCATCCACTAAAACTATAATTGAATCATGATTAATTTGATTGAGATTGTTTTTCTCTTTTTCTATTGTACTCACAGTTAAATCATCTGCCAATATAACTGGTAATTCAGGAATAAACTCTGGATTTTCTACCTGAATCTCCTCTGGTTCAAATGCTATTATAACAGATTCTTCCATAGTCCTTCCAGAATTGAGACTAGCAATAATAGATGCCAGTGTTTTAATAGCATCGCTTTGTTCTTCAACGGTTACAGTTTCTGTGGCTGGAATTGATTCTAATTCATTGTAATCAACATATTCGAGAAGTTGGCTGAACATATAAGCAGCTTTAGCAGGGGAAATATCGGGTGATATTTTGGTTGATTCTTCAGTGAGTATAGTTAAAGGATTAGTTGTCATAAATTTATGCCAATGAATTGAATAAAGACTAATTTTGTTAAATATTAAACTTGAAGATACTGATTTTTGACTGATGCCAAAGATTGATTGATGTTATTGTTGATTTCCTCAAATACATCAATAACTTCAGCCGATATTCGACTCTGATTAATCTGTCCTAATTTAATATCCAGTAAAACAGTTCCATCTTTTTTTATAATCGTTAAATCTTTGTGAGAGTTATTGATTGAAATCAAGTATTCTTTACCTTGTACTATAACGTCTCCATTATCTTGAGGAACGCCAAATACATCCCCCATTCGTTGAGCAATTTGGGTAAGACGATTGATAGAATGTAGTTCTTGAAAATCATTATTCATTGCTACGACTGCTTTTTCTGTTAATTCTGCACCTGATTTAAATTCACTACCAACCTCTGCAATTCGCTGAATATATTCTGCTGACTTACCTAACTTTTGTGCAGTCAAATACCAAGTTCTTAATTTTTCTAATGTTGTTTCTTGATCCTGAATACTTTTATCAGCAACTACCTCCTTTTGAACAATGTTGGATGAGGAAACGGGTGTAGAGTTAGGCAACTTTAGCCCATGAGATGACATCACAGATAATGGTTGTGTAGGTACTGGGGAAGATACTTCTGAATCTGTTGGTGTAATAGATTCTGCTTGTTGATTGGTAAGCGTAGTATCTTGTTCTAGCTTAACTGCGTGTGTATACCCATCATTGACAGCTTCTAGCTTATACCCCTGTGTCTCTAAATATTGTTTTACCAGTTGGTCAGTACCAGCAGCATTACCCACTACAAAGGAACTACCAACAGCGATCGCCTGATCAATCAGTGGTACATAATGTTTATTGAAAGTTTCCAGAATTTGTTTTTGAGTAACACCCCTCCAAGGACCAGAACCTGAAACCATAATTGTGTCATTGGCTGAGTACACTCCCGTATTTGCCCTTTCCCTCCAAGCTTGTTGATAATTACGGGTGCTAGAGGGTGTTTCAGGTGGTGCAGATGACATACCAATGAATTGAGTAGCTACTTCAGCCATTGCCACATCCTTTTGCATATGTGTTGCTACAGCAGCATTCAGGGGTTGGAGATTAGTAAGTGGGTTGGAACTTTTGGGAGAAGTAATAATTTCTTGGCCAAAATCTTTGGCTTGAGGTGTGGATAAAGTCGTAGTCGTTGGTGCAGGTTCTTTTGGTGGTACTTCTGAGGATGCTTGGGTAATAGTCTGAGAATTTTCCAACACTTTAGAATATCCCTCAATCAAAGCGCGGATAAACGGAGATTCTTTACCCTTGCCTTCCCAGTAGTTATCTCTGGCAGAAGTGACATAGTGAGTACAGTTTTCCAGCCATTCCACTCCTCCCCTTTGGGTGATAGCTGCAAACAACTTGGGGTGTTGTTCTAACTTAGCTTGAATAATTTCTGCCATTAGCTGTATTCGTGGTTCTCCCAAAGGTACTGTAGTTTTGTAGTGTTGATAAGCTTGTTCAGCAGAGACAAAAGGAACTCCAGCAGGTTTATCTTGGGTGTAAGTTTCTGGTCCATATTTACCGGCGGGTACTGCGGCGTTATCACGGAAAGATACAGGGTAATCCCCTTGGATTTTGCCTAACTCCTTCGCCTTAACAGTAGGATTAGTCATAGCCGCACCTAGAGGGTCAGAACTTCTCGAACCGATATTCACTGGAGAAGTAATAACAGATGCCAGGGGTATGCCTGTAGATAAAGGTGGTGGTATAGGAGGTGTAACTAATGACTGTTCAAGGTTTGCACTGGGGAAAGGCACAATTTTTCCGTTGACATAATCTCCCGGCGGTTCTGTATGCAGTCCCCACACTTCCGGTTTATTCCTAAAAGTGGCCAGTTCGCGACTGCTGTGTTTTTCCATTGCGCCCCATTGTTGCTGATATGCTGGATCTGCAATCATTTCTGGGGTGATGCGGTATTGTTTACCTACTCGAAAGGCAACTTGTTGGGAAGTAGAAGCAGGAATAGTAGAATGGCCACCTACGGCGATCGCAATATCCCCCTCTTTAAACCCATAAGCCTTGTACGGTTCATAAGTCCTGGTTGTATGACATCTACCATATCCGCGCATAGCTTCAATAGTAGTGCTGACAGGTAAAGGGTTGGGTTCATCGTGCATTTTCAGAGGAAATACCATTTGCACAGGTTTACCCGAAATCACAACATCCTTCTCTTCAGATTTGGAGACAATGGTGCTATTAGCAGGTAATATCTCAGCTACTGCGGATATAGTTTGTAGATTTTCAGGAACTACAATTGTTTGTTGTGGTGGATTGTTATTTGTTAAATTCGGTGTAACTGTAACAGGTATTGTAATTGTAGCTAATTCCTGAACTTTATCGAGTCTTTCCCCTATTATATGTGGTCTATTGGGAAGGGAATTAAGATATTCATTGTAAGCACTATTTTTTCCTTCAGCACTTAATGGTTCTCCAAACTTTGCCTTTAAAGCATCAAAGTCATCAGATGGAATTGTACTACTAACCAAGTAAATTACAGAAAGACCTTTTTTCGTTTCTAGTGGTACATCTTGTGGTGATAAAACATTAAATTCAATATTTTTAGATTTAAACCAATTCTGAACTAATTCTGTTTTATGGTTGTCCACTGCTATTCCTATTAATCCCAGTACCTTATCTTCCTGACTAGTAAACAATATTGTCGGACGTTCTTTTATCTTTTCCAGTAATAACCAACTTTTTTCAACCATCACCTCTTGCTTTGTTACCGTATTTGATTGGGAATTATCTTGAAAAGCTTGAGATTCCTTTGTCCAAATTTGAGGATATTGTACTGTATTGGGTTCAATATTAATAAAGGTGTGAGAAAAATTGCTTTGTAACGTACAATTTACAGACCCTTGTTGACCATGTTTAAGCACTCCCAGATTTTGCAGTGCTTCCTTATCTTTTTTATAGTGAAGAACTCCTAATAATTCTCCATTTAGAAAAACAGCATCCCTATTTTTACTGGTTGGTACTTCTAAACTAACGCTTTTATATTCTTCTCCAGTAAAAACTTGTCCTTTAAAATCATAAACATTAATCTTATTAATTTTCAACAAATTCCCATGAGGTGATTCAGCAATAATAAAACCACCTTCATGTTGACTATCACCAATAGACTTTAATTTAAGTTGTAGCGGATTACCATTAGCTAAATAATTTATTTTTCTTAATTCTTGAATTGAATCATTATCCAATTCTCCTAATATTTGACCAGCCAATTTAATTTTAGCTGTGTCAATAGGAACTGCTACATTACCAATAGCGAGTGTGACTGGTTCACCATTAAAAGTTTTACCTGCATGAGAAAATTTACTAATTTCTCTGATAGTAATGTTGATTGGTGGTTGTGATGGTAAATTAATAGTTGCCGTAGCTGTATAAGATTCACCTGGTTTAATATATGCTTGTGCCTGAGTACCAATTGCTAATTGGCCTGTTCTTTGTTCCAAAACAGCAAATTCTTTGTATTTTTCGTCATTGTCTTTGACAAATACCAATCTAGAATTATGTCTTTCATGTCCTGGAGGATAGCGACTGGCTTGTATCTCTATCGAATATTTTTCTTGCGAATTCCATTCCCTACCAACAAAATTATCTCCTTCCTTACCAATTCCTAATACTTTGAGTTGTGAAAATTGTAACTCATCTAAGCGGCTAACTATTTCCTTACCAAAAGTTGCAAATACAAAGTTAGAAACTTTCTTACGAGAGTTGAAACTTGAATTATCACCTTGTTCTAATTCATCTTGTCGAGAAGCTGATATATTCGGTTCTACCGCTCCCTTTATGGAGAAATAGGATTGAAATACCAAGGTAGTAAAGCACGAACTCGGAAATTTTCAAAATTCCGGAATCCATA
>NZ_LJOQ01000068.1:0-16018 GCF_001672255.1 Anabaena sp. AL09 | reverse complement strand
TCCTCTTGCAATTATCTTCACGACGAGGATTGGTTTAATCTATTCTTTCAAAGTATTATTTTTTCTCGGTTCAGTTGCCGGGAGTCGTTTCGCTCTTCGGCACTTAATCAATATAGCAATCCTTTTTGGGTTTGTCAAGGGGGTTGGGAAATATTTTTTAGGGAGGGGAAATTTAATGCTTATTTTTAGCTATAAGCTTTATTTGGTAAGGATTAGGAGGATTTCGATAATCATCAAATATCTACAGGATGTTGTCCATAATAAGGAAGAGCCTCAGACCAATGGGTATTTTTACCGTGCTGCCAATCTAAATATGCTAATTCCAAAATGCTGTTAACGGTGGCTGCTAACTGGGATGTGGCGGAAATTAATTGATAACTTGTATGCTCAGAAGATTGGACTGCTAGGGTTTCTTGCCATGCGGTTGGGGTGAATACTGTATCTGGTAATAGAGTAGTAATGCCAGAATTATCAGGGTTGGGTTGATAAATAGCACCAAAAACTTGTCCCCTCTGTGCTGGCATTTCTATGGCAATTATTGGATGTTGGCAGTTTTTTTGTAGTTTATATTCTTGCCAAGCGACTGCGGCTAGGGTAGAAACTGTAAATACGGGAATTTTTAGCTGTTGTGCTAGTGTCCGCGCGGTGACAATACCAATGCGAGTTCCTGTAAAACCACCAGGACCTTGGGCTACGGCGATAAATTCTAGGTCTGCCCAGGTTCGTGGTTTAATCACTTCAATTAGGTATTTATGGATATGACTGGATAAGTCACGTCCTAAGTTCCAAACTTGAGATTGGGGATAATCTGTAAAGTTGCTAATTGCTAAACCGAGTTCTGGTGTGGTGGTATGCAATGCTAAGGCGTATTTATCCGGTGAGAGATGTTTAATTATGGCTGTCAAGGTAAATGCAAATATATTTTTCTGATAAATAATACACCAGAATTAAGGATTGGATGGGAAAACATGAATAAGAATTGGTGTTGCTGATTTCGAGTGTGAATATTCAGCAACATTTCAGAAGCGACTCTCATTATGTGGGGACTAATTCACCTGGACGTAATTTAGACCATTTACCTAGTTCTTGTTTGAAGCTGAGACAACCAACAACGTCCCATTCCATTTCAATTATTTCGCCTTGTGTGCGAATATTGACGTTGATGGCAGGTTCGTTGGGATCAAAATCTGGTGTTTCTGTCAGGTGTGGCTGTTGGTGCTGGGTTTCTACGGCGTTGTAGGTGACGCAGCGGTCTACATAGTGGCAATTCACGCAAATACACATAATAGAACCAACTTTGGGAAGCTTTATAGTTAATGTAGCTTAATGCAAAATAATCGGCATTGGTTACTAGGTTGATTTTTATGATCATGGATGAATTAGTTGTTTCTCGTCTCGCTGCCAAAAATTGGCCTTTTAGTCTGGAATATTTGCCACAACCTGTTTATATGGTGGGTGGTGCGGTGCGTGATGCGATTTTGGGTAGGGTTCGGGAATATGTGGATTTAGATTTTATTATCCCAGCGGATGCGGTGAAGGTAGCGAGAAAGATTGCTCAACGTTATCAAGCTGGTTTTGTGTTACTTGATGCGGAAAGACAAATTGCCCGTGTGGTGTTTCCTCATGCTACGGTTGATTTTGCTCAACAGGAGGGAGAAAGTTTAATTACGGATTTGCATAGAAGGGATTTTACTATTAATGCGATCGCTTATAATCCCCATACTCAAGAAATTATTGATCCTCTGGAAGGATTTAAGGATATAGAATCTAGTCTATTAAGAATGATATCACCTGTAAATCTGCAAAATGATCCTTTGCGGTTAATGCGGGCTTATCGTCAAGCTGCCCAACTTGGTTTTACTATTGAACCAGCTACTCAAGAGACAATTCGCAGTTTAGCAAAAAGTATTAATCAAGTGGCAGCGGAACGAGTACGGGTAGAAATTGGTTATTTGTTGGCAAATTCTCAGGGGACATTTTGGCTAAATCTTGCTTGGAAAGATGGTGTTTTGACTAGTTTCTTTAAAAACGCGACTGAGGAAAGTTTTATTAAGTTAACTGCTGTTGATCAAGCTTATACTTTAATTAGTGAAAATTGGCAACAACTAGGAGAAGAATTAGCAAATTATGTACGGGAGACTGTGAAAACTTCTTGGTTAGCTACTGCTAAACTTGCTTGTCTGGTTGACTCAAAGCCAGAAATCGCGGAAATCGAATTACAGGAACTTACCTATAGTCGGGCAGAAATTCGGGCTGTGACAACGGGATTAAGACTATTTTCGGAAATAAAAGCGGTAAAGATGCCTTTGCGAAAACAGTATTTTCTGTTTCGGGAAATGGGAATTTTATTTCCGGCTGTGTTGGTATTAGCTTTAGCAAATGATCTTGTATCTAAGGGGATTTTTGAAGAAAGTATGTTTATTACTTATGAACCTTTAATCAAGCGTTATCTTGACAAAAACGATGCAGTTGCTCATCCTATTCCTTTACTCAATGGTAAAGACGTGATGATGGCGTTGGACATTCCCGCTTCATCACTGGTAGGCGAATTATTGATGGAGGTTGGTGTTGCTCAAGCTGAGGGGAAAATTTCTACAGTAGAAGCAGCGATAGAATTTGCCAGGAATTTAGTTAAAAAGTAAACTTGCTAAATTTGGTTTTGAGTTATTTAATTTTTATGGAGTAGGGAATGAGTCTGATTTGGCAGGCTGATTTTTATCGTAGTCCGCTGCAAAATGTGGAAGGGCAGACGTTATGGGAACTATTAGTTTGTGATGCAACTCGCAGTTTTGAATTTACAGCCAGTTGTCCCCAATCCCAGGCTAATTCTACTTGGGTTGCCCAACAATTACAATTAGCTGGCCAGGAAAAGTTACCAGATGTAATTCAAGTATTTCGTCCTCAATCTTTAAGTTTAATCACAACTGCGGGAAATAATTTAGGTATTAAGGTTGAAGCTACTCGGAGAACTTTGGCTCTAAAACAATGGTTAGCAGCAAAACAATATCCTGTAACTGTGGATAAACTACCTCCATTACCATTACCGGAAAATCTCTGGGGGGAAGAATGGCGGTTTGCGACGATTCCATCTGGTGATATTGTGGATGAGTTTATAGAAAGACCAATTCCTTTTTTGCAAATACCAGATTTTCTCAAACCAATTAATCTGGGTTTAGCTTCAACAGTACCTATCCCTGGTGTAGTGATTTACGGTGGACGAAAATCTATGCGTTTAGCGCAGTGGTTAAAGGAAAATAATCCTGTATCATTAAACTATATCGCTGGTGCGCCTGATGGGTTGGTATTAGAAGCTGGTTTGGTAGATAGGTGGGTTTTGGCGACTTTTACAGATGAGGAAGTTACTGCTGCGGGGAAGTTATATCAAGAGCGAAAACAGCTAAGTCAGGGATTGCATTTTTTATTGGTGCAACCAGATGATTCGGGAATGACTTATAGTGGTTTGTGGTTATTGCAAGATGAAGATTAAAAACTGATGCTTGTTATATTTTGTTACCGAGAACGAGCCTACTTAAGCATAAAAATTCATGTATGATAGGAGTCTTAGGTGTTAGTAATTATTTATATGGGAACTTGGCAAGTTAACCAAATGTCTACATAATTATTAAAGAAATCATCACTTAGTCAAGTTTTCTTGACCTTTTAAACGAAAATTAGACCAATCAAAGTTTAGTCGAAATATTCAGCTAATTCATTTAAGCTAGAAGCAAATGAGCGAAATTAGTCAACGCAGGGTTGTTATTGGTGATGTGCATGGACACTATGAATGTTTGATGTTGCTGTTGGCAAAAATAGCGCCTACATCAGAGGATCAAGTATATTTTTTGGGAGACTTAATTGATCGTGGTCCAAAAAGTGCCGAAGTTGTTGAGTTTGTGAAAGAAAATGATTACCCTTGTTTGCTAGGTAATCATGAGCAGATGTTATTAAATATCATGACTGGTAAGAATACTTCGTCCACAAATATGCAAACGTGGTTATACAATGGAGGACAGGCTACTATTGCTAGTTACCAATCTGTAAGAATTCCTAAACAACATTTGGATTGGTTTGAGAGTTTGCCCACATATTTAGATTTGGGAGATTTTTGGTTAACTCATGCAGGTGTTGATCCAGAAAAGAGTGTTCAAGAACAGACGGCGGAAGAATTATGCTGGATTAGGGATGAGTTTCATCGGATAGAGAAACCATATTTTGCACATAAATTGATTATAGTTGGTCATACTATAACTTTTACTTTACCTGGTGTGGCTCCCGGTAATTTGGCACAGGGCCAGGGCTGGTTAGATATTGATACTGGCGCTTATCATCCCCGTAGCGGTTGGTTGACGGGGCTGGATATTACGAATAAGTTGGTTTATCAGGCTAATGTGTTTAGTAGGGCTGTGCGGACTGTGGCTTGGGAAGAGGTGATGACAATTGTTCAGCCACAGGAATTTGCAGGTAGCCGCCGTCATAGAAAACGAGCATAATTATGGCAAAAATGCTCTCATTTTGCTTTGATATACCGGATTATCTAAACCATGATTTTGACTACTTGGCTGATTTTTAATCTGGCGTTGGAGTGCGGTAATGCGAGTATCTGTGCCGGGATGTGTACTCAAAATTGCAGGTACGGAACTGCTTCCCTGCAACTTTTTCATAAAAGAAACCATTGCTGATTGAGCATAACCAGTGCGGGTGAGGATTTTTAAGCCTCTTTTATCAGCATCTAATTCATCTCGACGACTGTGGGGAAGATTAAGTGCTAGTTGGACACCAAGACCTACGGCTTTATTGCGGTCTAAACCCATTACGGTAGCTCCACCACTAATTATAGCTTGTTCCCGCATTTGTTTAATTAAGTGTTTACCTTCAATGTGACCCATTTCATGAGCTAATACACTAGCGACTTCAGCTTCATTGTCTGCGGCTTTGAGTAATCCTGTGTTGAGATAAAGAAAACCACCAGCGGTTGCAAAAGCATTTACTGCCGGATCTTCGACTACTTGAAAGGTGTAAGAGAGATTTGGGCGATCGCTATTAGCTGCTAAACGTCTACCTATTTGTTCAACATAGCTATTTAGCTGTGAATTACGAGAAATTCTGACTTCTTGCCGCAATTCCTGATTCATTTGCTGGCCAAGATCAACTTCCTGACTATCGGATATATTAGATAGGTTAAATACTTTCACGACTTGTGGCAAACCTTGGAATAAAAGCGGTAATAAATCTATAGCTTTACTTGATAATGGTGTACCCAAGCAAATAGTCAGAGCAATGCTTATAGAAATTAACGGATACAAACAGCGACGCTGCCACAAACGGTAATTTGTCCAAATTCTTTTCGAGTTAATCATTTTCTGGTTGTATGAGATTGGTGTAATAACTTAAATTTAGAGGACGAATTTTCAGTTTACTAAGTTGCATTTTCCACTCAAGATAGTGCAAACAGTGAATTAAAATAACTTACTGCTAAGATAACACTGAAGCCCCTGCAATTATGATAAGCTGTCGCATAACCATAATGCCTAGCTTTTTGTTAATTCTGATTTAATGATCAAGATTGTGGATCACTTGAAAAAACTTGTTGGTACAATCAATTACTTAGCTGAAAACTTAACTGCAACTTATCCAAACTTGGTTATGAATATTTTAGATTCCAAAGGTCGCTTGTTCGGTAAAATCAACCTATTAGATTTAGGGGCTGCATTAGTAATTTTGCTAGTGATAGTAGGTATCTTTATTTTCCCTGGTACTTCCGGTTCTGTGGCTCAAATAGGTGCAAAAACAGTACCAATTGAGGTAGACTTGCTGGTGCGTGGACTCAATGTTCGTGATCCTCAACAGTTATTTAAACAAGGATTCACAAAGGGTGGTAAAACCAATATTATTATCCGCAATCAAGCCTATGGACAGATGGGGATTAAATCCATTCAACAATTAGATAGGATGCTGACTATTGGTCAACCAGATGGTTCTGTGAAAGAATTGCCAGATCCCAGAAAGAACAACTTTAGTACAGATTTTATTTTGACTTTAGAAGACAACGCAAAAATAACTAAAGATGGACCAGTTCTAGGATCTGGTAATAACAAAGTTAAAATTGGTATGCCTTTTGAATTAGAAGGTTTTAACTATAACTTCAATGCGTCTGTAATTGATATCCGATTACAAGATAAATAGCATTCTGTTTAAGGATGGAATTTTGCTGATTTCATCCTCACAATTAGTAAAAACAATACATTTATAATTTTGTAATTAAGTGGGTAAATACTGTGGCACAGGCTTCGTCGTCTTGGAAACAATTCATCAATCAAATTTCAGAAATTAAGACAGCAAGCCAAAAACAGCAGATTTTTAAACATTTTTATGAACCTGGTGTTTTGCTGGGATTGTTAACAATTATTGTGGCTATGCTGCTGTGGAGTTGGCAATTACTATTAGCTGTTATTGTTGGCATTGGAATCATGGTATTTACTTACTCAGTGCAAAAATGGAATTGGCAATTGCGCTGGCTAGAAATACGCAAGTTAATAAGTAGCACTAACAGTCGGTTAGCTTATTCTGTTGCTAGTGGTGGGATTGCGACTGTGATAACTTATATGGCTTCGGCAATTTGGGTTGATGCTCCTAGTCATTGGTTAGCTGCTGGTGCTATTGTTCAAGGGATAGGAACGCTATTAACTTTAATTTTGTTGGTGTGGCAAATATTCAGTGTTCAAGGAAATCAAGAGGAAGATTATCTTGATCAATTGTTAAACAATTTCACGGAAAAAGATCCTTTAAAACGGTTGCTTTCCATGCGTCAACTCAATAAACTAATTATCCGTCAGCGAGTTGATACGGTAATACAACAAGATATTAGGGAATGTTTACAACTGCTACTGAGTCAGGAAAAAGAAGTAATGATTCGGGAAGCAGCTTTAGATTGTTTGCAAAATTTAAATGGGTTGCAAGTGCTAAAACCTATTCAATCAAAGGTATTTATGCCTGTATCAGCAACAGCGAAGAATAAAATTCTTGTAGATTGATCTAATTTTCCGATTTTGTCCTTTTGATTTCGGGATTTTGCTTTAATTCTTCTGTTAAGATTTGCTGATAAATTTTGGGTAAGGAACTACTAACAGAATTATTTTCTATCCCGTATCCTAAACTTGTCCATGTGGGAGAAAGTTTCCGCAAAACGTCATTTAATTTTTGTTGCTGTAATAGCTTAGGAATATTTACACCCCAAACTTTTGCATCATTTAACCAACGGTAAACTACTACATCTTGATACTCTGCTTCAAAGCTATAATTAGTCCAAAGCATCATCTTTGCGGGTTTTGGGTGATAACGAGGGGCAATTTGATCCCACGTAGTATTAATAATTTGATATCTACCTGCGGCTGTGGAACAATTACCTGTATTCGGTCCTGTGATGATGGTGACACATTTTTGAGGATGATGGCTGAGATCATTAATTTGTTCACCACCATACAAGAGAGAATAGGGACGATTACCACTAGCTTCGCTGGCAGATATGGTTCGCATTAATGCCCGAATATAAGGATCTCCACCTTTCATGACTAGGGGAGGCTGTTTTCTAGTAAATACGGGTTCGAGGGATAATTGTATATCTCCAAAAATATACCACTGAAATAGGTACACAAAGCCCAAAAGTGAGGCTATGGGAGCAATGAGTTTTTCTACACCTTTAAGTTCAAAGCTTTTCAGAATTCAACTCCTCTCAATTTCTTCTCTTGGCTAATTACAAAAACTTACACTTTGCTTTCGGAAAAATTAAAAACTTCAGTAATATTGCTATGATCACCTATTGGCTTATTTAGTTACAATATCAACTATTGGATGACGATTATCAAGAAAGTCATAAAAAGCTAGATATTTTCTAGTTAGTCAATTAGGAGTGCTAAGTAGATACATATAAATCTGCCTTGTTGATTTATTTTATAACGAAAATGCCGAAAACCCTTAAAGATGTGGCTGACTCAGGAAGCCACGTCTGGGCTTTAGACAAGGGGTGAAGGCTATTAGCAGGATTTATATAATCAGTTCATGTTTTTTATGTGAAGTTAATGGCAAATTGTTGATATTTTCGTAAAAATTGGATTTTAATGGGAAAAAACTTCCCTCAATTGGGAATGATGAATATAGACAAACTTCAAAATATACAAAAAATAAATTTATGGTGACAAACAATAGTGAATATCAATCTTGGAAAGTAGCAGATGATACTGGTTTTAAAAAAGATCATCCAACTCCAACTAAATTTTATGGCAATTATCAAGATAGCATGGAAATGTATGCACCTGTGGAGCAGGTTGAGGAGTATTTTAATACTCATGCTTCCTGGTTTGGCCGTTGTGCAGAACCCATGAAGGTACTCCCGCTAGGGGAAAATAGTTATGCTCTAGCGGTGGGTAAATTTGGTGCTTTTGGTTACGAAGTAGAACCAAAGATTGGCTTGGAGTTGCTAAACCCCCAAAATCGTCAATTCCACATTCGGACTATTCCTGTACCTGATTATCAAGCACCTGGTTATGAGGTGGATTACAAATCATCAACACAATTGATAGGTGATTTAGATGGGGTTACACGGGTGGAATGGGAGTTGGATTTGGTTGTTGAGTTGCAGTTTCCCAGATTTATTCAGCGATTACCCTATTCTTTAATTCAGTCTACAGGCGATCGCATCCTTAATCAAATTGTCCGTCAGGTTTCCCATCGTCTCACACACAAGGTACAAAAAGACTTTTATCAATCCTTGGATATACCTTTTCCTCAAAAGAAACAGAAGAAATAGGGAACAGGGAACAGGGAACAGGGAACAGGGAACAGGGAACAGGGAACAGGGAACAGGGAACAAACAACTAACAACTAACAACTGACAATCTACGCTTTCGTAAGAATTCTTTGGATAATTTCGACACCAGAGAGAGCTTGCCATATGAAAAGCCCTAAAATAGCAAAATTTAAGAATATATGAGTTATACGCGCCCAATTTGCGCCTTTTTGCATGAAAGGAGATAGGGATGCAGAAAAAGCAATTAAACCCGTCATACTTAATCCTGCTAATAGATGCGGTCCGACAAACAACTTACCATTATTAATGTAGGTAACAGCCATGCCACCAATGGAACCGGCTACCATTAGTGCTAACATAATAGAACCAATTTGGTGGTGTTTGATGGTGTAACGCCCTTTAATTAGTTCTTTCTTTTCTTCTCCCTGAGCATTTCTGGTACGCTGTACTTGTAATCCTAAATAGGCAGCATACAAGGAAAGTGCTAATAATACCCACATAGTAACTGGGTGAGCAAAGTTCAACCAGAATCTGATTGTTGGAGTCAGTTCAAAAGCCATATTTTTTACTTCCGGTTATTAAATCTTCATAAAACTTAGCATACATTTATTTTTCTTACGTAGAAATTTTTCAATCTTACCAAAGTGTAATCTGGAGTTGGAATCAGTCACATCTACCCAAACAGGACATAACCAATGATAGAAAATAAAAATACCTCGTTGCTGAAGGCTGTGAAAACTGGTGATATTCAAGGAGTATTTGCACTGCTGTCCGCTGGTGCTAAAGTGGATGTTAGCGATGAAAATGGGACTACAGCATTGATGTTTGCGGCGAATTTGGGTTATACAGAAATTGTGCGATCGCTCTTGGATGCCGATGCTAACATTAACTTAACTAGAAAAACCTATAGTTTAACAGCATTAATGCTGGCTGCTAGTGCTAATCAAATAGATGTTGTCAAATTGTTAGTCTCTAAAGGGGCAAATGTCAATGCTACCAATGATGATGGTAGTACCGCATTAATGATAGCAGCACTGAAAGGTTATCTGGAGATTGTGCAAATTTTATTAGCGGCTGGTGCTGATATCAGCATTACCGACAAAGATAATGATACCGCCTTAAAACTGGCAATAAAACACAAACATCCAGCAGTTGTTAAAGCATTATCACAAAATAGCAATATTGTCAATAGCCAAGATTCAGAAGGTGATACAGGATTAATAATTGCGGCAGATTTAAGTTATTTAGAAATAGTACAAGCATTGCTGTCATCTGGGGCTGATGTCAATATCAAAAATGTTGATCATGGAACAGCACTATTAGCAACCGCAGCAACAGGAAATACTGCTATTATCACCGCTTTATTAGACGCAGGTGCGGAAATTAATCATCAAGATAAAGAAGGTGAAACAGCCTTACATCTTGCGGTTGTGGAAGAATATATAGATGTGGTCAAAATATTACTTCAACGAGGGGCAGATGTGCAAATTAGAAACCATCTGGGAGATACACCTTTATTGATAGCAGCATTCCAGGGATATAGTCAAATAGTAGCCGTTTTACTGGGCGCGGGGGCAGATATGGAAAAGAAAAACTTTGGAGAAGTTGCTCTTACCTTAGCAGTATCCAAAGGGCATTTCCCAACTGTGAAACTATTACTTGAGAATGGTGCAGATATTAATAAATTAGGAGATGATGGTAAAACAGCCTTAGTCAAAGCCATAGCAGGAAACTATCCCGAAATATGCCAATTGTTATTAGCACAAGGAGCAAATGTGAATTTGCAAAACTCGGCTGGCGCAACTGCTTTAATGTGGGCTGTAGCGGAAGGTTATAGTCAAGCCGTGGTAATGTTACTACAAGCTGGAGCGGATGTTGATTTGAAAAATCAGGGTGGTTATACTGCTTTAATGATTGCAGAATTCAATAATTATCGCAGTATTTGGACAATATTAAAACAAGCTGGAGCGCGGGAGTAAAAATTTCAGTTTAGATGATTGTGATTAAATTCATCCCACCATCATCATTTTGACGAGATTGCAGTAAATTCAAACTTTCACCAGAATTCAACCAACCAGATATGCGGGTTTTGGAATACAAACAGATAGAAGTACAAGTTTCATCAATTCTCACTGCTGTTAATCCCGCTAGTCCTGCTTGTTCTAATTTTTCATAAATCCAAGCAGCAATTGCTTCGCTGGTTGGTGATTCCAAACCCATAGATTCATTTAAATAATAGTGATCTAAATAATTCTCAAGCAAGGGTTTGAGATATTTTTTAATATCTGAATAGTCCATTACCATACCCTGTTTAGCACCTTTTGTTATTAAGGTATCACCAGCTACATAAACAACTCCACGCCAACTATGTCCATGCAGCCTGGAGCATTTACCGTCATGGTAAGGTAATTTATGTGCTGCTTCAAAGCGGAATTCTTTAGCCAGTAGCCACTGATGATTGGTCATTGTACCCCGATATACTTGTGTGTTTGTAAGGATAGTTTATAATCAGGTTTTTGTTGTAATATCTGCAAAATCAGTGGGATTGATTTCGACGAACTGTTCCACTCAGGTTGTAAGTAGACAAGCAAATTAGGGTGAGTAGATAGATGTTCTTGGTAAAAATCAATTTCTCCACCAGTCTCTATGACTATCTTAACTTCGTTAGCTCGACTCCAAAACTGACTTTTTACTGGGTATTTAGGGTTAATATGTTCTTTGGGAGATAGAGTAATCCAAGCTGCTGGGGAAACTTCTTGCCAAAAAGAGCCTGATGTTTCAATGTTAACTCGTTTGTCCGCGGCTAATAAAGCTTGAACTAAGTCAGGTAAATGCTTGTGAATGAATGGTTCTCCGCCAGATATTACCACTCTGGGAGATTTGATTTCCGCTAGAAGTTCAGCTATGGGACGTTCTACTCGTGGTAAATTCGCTCCTGGGTCAGCATAACCAGTATCGCACCAGGGACAACCGACTGGACAACCTGATAAGCGAATAAAGTCTACTAAGCAACCAGTCCAGAATCCTTCTCCCTGAACTGTACTTTGAAAAGTTTCATGAATCGGTAACTTGATTTTTAACAGCGACATTTTTAAAATCCATAACCAATCTAGTTATAAGCTTGCCATATAAAGCTTTATATTTAAAAATACTTAATAAGAGGTTAAAAAAACAACAATTTACAAATGATTAAAAAAAAGAGAAACATCAAGATGAAGTTCTGACACGACAAGGGTAGAAAGAAGTAAATTTACCTTTTACCGTTACCTTGTTTCTGCCTTGATGTTTCCTACTGTGCTAGATGTGAATAATATAAATTGTTTTATTTTAGAGAGAAGTATTGGAATTATCACTTTTTATGTAAAAAACTACTTTAGTTACGAATAAATCTCTCGTAAGTATGATTCTTTGAATATTTTTGGTAGTTTTGAGTAATCATGAAGAAAATATAAAAATTATAATTACTCCTCCTAATTAAAGAGAAAACACCAATTATTAGTTATGATTTGTTACATTACCCTAGCTGGCTAAAGCTAAAAAGCCAGAAGTGTTGAATGTTAAGATTTTGAGGATTGTGTCAAATTTGATCAATTAATGACTCTATTCTCAATAGACAATGGATTTTACCTGGGTAAAACGCAAAGATTGTAAAGTTTTATTGCAGGATTCGACACTTGTGCTAAAAAGCATACTAGACTATTACTGTATAGCCAAATACAAACACAGTAATACTCTGCAAAGAAGAATGTACTAAAGGATGCTGTACCTGATTATGAGGATGTGGTAAAGCGTCAGTTTGAGAATTTTATTGCCAAACACCAGTATAATGCGAATCAGGTTAATTTTTTAAAGTTTACGGAATTATTGGCGGCGTAGATTATAATTATTCTTTCTTATTGCAAATATCATGACTAATTTTGAAGATAATACAAAAACACTTAAAACACTGATCAAAAAGACTAAAAAATCAGGAAAGCAAGCATGGGAAGCTGGCGAGATATTGAATCATATTTTTGCTCTTAAAGAATATAAAGAAAAATATAAAACTTTTAATAGTTATACTTCAAAGGAATTTGATATTAAAGAAGAAACTGCACAACAATATATTACAATCTATAAGAAGATTCCAATAGACATGATAACAGATAAGATGCTGGTATCACATCTTTATACTATTGCTGAAATGCAAGATATTTTAAAGGTTCAAATTTTAGGAATACTCCGTTTAGAGGAAGACGAAAGTAAGGTTACTTATGATGGTGACATTGTACTAATATTCAAGCAAGTTTTAGAACAAGCTAAATCTTCATTATCTGACAAGGAAGCTAAGGAACTTTTTAAGTTTATTAAAAAATTAGATTTACAAGAAAATGAGAGAAGGAAAAGAGCAAAAAATAATCCCTTAGAAAGAGCGGAAAGACTAGAAACAATTTTATTACATAAGAATTATAAAAGTCTTACTGAACTATATCATTACTCACCTATAAGTGAACAGGGATTAGTTGGGTTATTTTGCACGAATTTCCATTTAATTAAACAAGAAACATTTCATTTTAATGATATTAAATCAAGTTTTGAAGCAATTATATATATAAGAACTGAATATCCCGATGCACAAATTCTAATTAAAAAAGAAGTACGAGATATTGATATATATTCTGATCACAATAATTATCAAAAAATCAATATTGAATTTGAATTAAATAGCTTCAATTACTGGAGACACAAACACCATGAATCTGAATCATCAGAAAAATGTGATATGATTATTTGTTGGGAAATTGATAAAATACCAACTGAAACAGTATCACCACCTATTTTATGTATAAAAGAGTTGTTAGAAACTGGTAAAATTGAATTACACTAAATGTCTATGCCATAGTATTTATAATACTCATGCTAACGTATCCTAACCTAAAATTAAAAGTAGATAAACTCTGGACAGGTGGACTATCCAACCTAATGGATGTAATTTAATTTATATTTAATCAGCAAGCCCTATTTAGACAAGGAATAAATTCCCTGACTCTATTACACGATGTCAACTTACAGATAAAAATATGGACGGTATTGGACTCGAACCAACGACCCCATCGATGTCAACGATGTACTCTAACCACCTGAGCTAACCGTCCGTAATCAACACAGACTAACAATCTATCATATAAAACATAATCTGTCAATACCCAAAACGAAAATTTTATCTTACATATATCTAGTCAACTGCACCCGATAGCGATCCTTTTTCGTCACCGCAATTTCCCCAACTTCCAACCGCCCTTTTCCCCGAATAGCGATTAAATCCCCTGATTTAACATGGGAACTGGCTTGGGTGACTTCCTTCCAATTGACACGCACATCATTAGAATCAATCAAATCTACCATCTTACTGCGGGACATCCCAAACCCAGCCGAAGCCACCGCATCTAACCGCAAAGAAGCTTCCACAGTCGTCATTTCCTTCTTCTTAGGTTCACGGATTTTTAACTCATTAATCTCAATGCGTCGAGTTTTCACCGGCACAGAACGCACCTGTTGCAAACTCATCTCTAAAAATTCTACCAATTCAGGGACAACAATCACCTGCGCCCCTCTTTCTCCCAACACAATTACATCTCCCGTTTTTTCCCGCACAATTCCTGTTCCCAGCATTGCGCCTAAAAAATCTCGGTGATTTGCGGTATCAAACAAGAAATTACCAGCAATATCTAAAGCCACAATTGCCACTTGAGACTGATCTAATGGTAAATCAGCACGAGCGATCGCTAACCTTTGTCTTTCCGCCTGTGGATATCCACCCCACGCTACTGAATGCACCTCCGTCAAGCGGCTAAATACCCGTTGAATTTCCGCCAACTCCGGCGGAGACAAAAAATCTGTAAATACCACTTCCCACGTCTTTATAGCCTGATCTGCTTGATCAATTACACGGGCGACAGTATCGCGGTTTTCAACACCTTTTAAAAGTTCTTCTCTAGGTAGCATGAATTTTTAGGAGTGACAGGGAGCAGGAGGAGATAGATCCCCGACTTCTTTGAGAAGTCGGGGATCTGGTATCTACTAATTAGTTTCCGCATAACCTTGAATATTTTCTGGTTCAAACTGGCGTAAAATACGAGTAGCTTGACGAGTCAGATTTTCCGAACCTTGCACCACAATTAAATACTTACCTGCATCTAAACGATTGCGATAGGGTAAAGCATCACCACCACCCTCAAATAAACCCACGCCACCACCTACAAACACACTACCCATGGCACCGCTACCAGCGCCCAAGATGCCGCCTACCACATGATTTCCGATTTCCCCAGCCCAAGCGAAGGTATCTAAACCAGTGATGAGACTGAAGGTAAAACCAGCAAAAAAGCCAAATGGTACTAACCAAATCGCCATTAATTTTACTTGTTTTTTCGCCTGTTCTTTGGGGTCAATTAAACCAAACTCATCAGCACTTTTGTATCCTCTACCGAGAATAGTGCCATTTATCCCTTCTCTTTCTAAAGCTAAATCAGCTCTCTTTCTAAAGCTAAATCAGCGGCTTCGGCTTGGATGCGATCTGATAATACAGCAACAAGATAATTCATCAATTTTAAAATTCAGGATTAATGTGACTTTAGCAAATCCAAAGGCTCACAAAAATTATTCACACCTTGTTTAAGAATATAAATTAAAACGGGTGTAGCCAGACTTTTGGGAAAACTCGGTATTGTCCTCAGATGTACTATCATCTCTTGAATTGACCCATTTAACAAGTCTTCTCGATATTCTTGTTCACAAATTACCGCTCGCCATTTTTTGGCTAAAGCATCTAACCAATCGGAATTAGTTTGTTCTGGTTCTTGTCCAGCCCGAATAGCCAGAGTCATTACCGCATCTTCTAAATCTCCATCGCAATCCTCTATCAAGTCTAATGCTTCCATTGCTTGCGGATCATCTACCAAATGAGAACGAAATTTTGCAATCTCCTGTGATGTCACTTTAGTCATGAGTTTTTGACCAAAAATATGGGATACAAGCGCCCTCCTAGAAGGACGGCTTTATGGTAAACTATATATAGTCGCCATAGGGCATTAGGAGACTATAAACGAACGTCGAGGGATGCTAAATCGAAATAGCACAACCCATTGACACTCTCAGGGAGCCAAGCCACTGAGATTCTACTGACAGAATTAAATTAAGAGTTTAGCTCAATCTAATCTCGCTGCGACCGTCAAA